>CACCWT010000004.1 GCA_902549785.1 uncultured Pelagibacteraceae bacterium | reverse complement strand
AATCATCCCGAATGTTACCTTATGGTTTTGTTAATTGATGAAAGACCAGAAGAAGTAACAGATATGCAAAGAACAGTTAAAGGCGAAGTTATAAGTTCAACTTTTGATGAACCAGCTCAACGCCATGTAGCAGTTGCTGAAATGGTTATTGAAAAAGCCAAAAGACTGACAGAACATAAAAAAGATGTTGTAATACTATTAGATTCTATAACAAGATTAGGAAGAGCGTATAATGCTGTTGTACCAAGTTCAGGAAAAGTTTTGACAGGTGGTGTAGATGCAAACGCGCTACAAAGACCCAAAAGGTTTTTTGGTGCAGCCAGAAATATTGAAGAAGGTGGATCATTAACAATTATAGCCACTGCTCTTATTGATACTGGTAGCAGGATGGATGAAGTAATTTTTGAGGAATTTAAAGGAACTGGAAATAGTGAAACCATTTTAGATAGAAAAATATCAGAGAAAAGAATTTTCCCTGCAATAGATATTACAAAGTCTGGAACAAGAAGAGAGGAATTAATTTTTGATAAAAATGATCTTCAAAAAATGAACGTTTTGAGAAGAATAATTGCTCCGATGGGATCTATGGATGCGATTGATTTTATTAATTCAAAATTAAAGACAACTAAAAATAACGCTGAATTTTTTAATTCAATGAATAAGCCTGCATAATTATAAATAACCAAGTTCTTTCATTTCAATCTCAAATTTTTCTTCAATACTTTCCTTAATTTCAATATCCAATTTTTCCTGCCATTTGTTTTTAGGGCCTAAATTAAAAAAACTTTTTGTCTCACCTGTTTCTTTATTTTTTATTGCTTCCTTAAAACCATCTTTTTTTTCCATTCTTTTTAAATTTTCAAATTCATTTGACTTTATTGCCAGATCAATTTTTTTGTCTTCGATTTTCAAATTCATCAACTTAGAAATATAATTTGAAATTTTACGAAACTCATTTTTTGGTTCTGAAACTAAATTTTCATATTTTATTAAAAGGTAATTTTTTTTAAAATTTTTCCACGAATTATAATGAGTTTTCCATGATGTAATAAGTGTAAACATATCATTATTTTGGTTATGACCATCTGGATTATATTTTTTTCCTAAGGCTCTATGTTCATCAAATAAAAACTCTTTTGCTTCTTGATAATTTTTTTTTGAATAGTGATAAAGAACTGAACTTATCACATTTCTTGGATCTCTAACAATGTATATTGCACCTAATGAGCAACTATGATTAGTAAAATTCGATTTACCAATTTTAACCAGTGCATGATGAGTTTTTAGTAATTTAATTTTGTTGTCAGAATTTATAATACTTTGTGATTTTAACCAATTAGATGAAATTTCATTTATATCATCTAAATTATTGATGAGATTCTTAAAGTCGGATCTTAATGGATATTGTTTTATATTTAATATTGAACTAAAGTTTGCTTCATTATTTTCATCATATAGTAACGAAGATAAAAAAGAACGAACCCAAGTGTTTCCACTTTTAGGATAAGATGCTAACCATATAATCATTAATAAAATTATATAATTATGCTTAATATAAAACTATAATAATTATATGAACATATACGCGCTTTCATCAGGTCCTGGAGTTTCAGGTATAGCAGTTATTCGTGTATCTGGAATACACACAAAAAAAATTATACTAAGTTTAATAAATGGAGAAATGCCTCCTCCAAGATTAGCAACTCTTAAAAAATTCAATAAAGTCAATAATTCTGAGCTGATAGACGAAGGTATATTATTGTGGTTTCCTGGCCCAGAGAGCTATACAGGTGAAGATATGGCTGAAATACATGTCCATGGTAGCATAGCTGTTGTTAGATCAATTTTAGATCAATTGTCAAAATTTGAAGGTTGTCGTCTAGCAGAGCCTGGTGAATTTACAAAAATTGCCTTTCAA
Source organism: uncultured Pelagibacteraceae bacterium (assembly GCA_902549785.1). Next base: position 48,454 of record CACCWT010000004.1, on the reverse strand, counting down.
AATGGAAAAATAAATCTTCTTAAGGCTGAGAGTATATCGGATCTTATTTCTGCAGAAACCGAAATTCAAAGACAACAAGCTATTAAAATAATGAGTGGAAGAAGTTCTGAAAAATATAATTCTCTTAGGGAAAAGCTTTTAAAAATTTTGTCAAATGTTGAGGCCAAAATTGATTTTCCTGAAGATGATCTTCCAGAAGATGTAATGAAAAATATTAAAATAGACTCCGAAAAAATCAGAAATGAAATTGAAAAAATTTTGAATGATCAAAAAGTTGGAGAAAGAATTAGAGAAGGTTTTAAGATTGCAATTATAGGACCAGCTAATGCAGGAAAATCCTCTTTGCTAAATTATCTTTCCAATCGAGATGTAGCTATTGTTTCAGAAATTGCAGGAACAACTAGAGATGTTATCGAAGCTCATTTAAATTTAGATGGTTTTCCAGTTGTGATCTCTGATACTGCTGGGATAAGGGAGTCTCATGATGAGATAGAAAAAAAAGGAATTAAATTAGCGTTAAATCGTGCTGAAGATGCTGATCTTAATATAATAGTAATTGAGCCAAAAAGTGTTAATTTTGCTGGGTTTTTAAATGATTTGATAAGTGAAAAATCAATAATTGTTATTAACAAAATAGATCTTGGTTATAAAAGTATTAATCAACAAATTGAAAAATTTAATCCAATTTTTATATCAATTAAAAATGAAACAAACTTAGATGAGTTAATTTATAGAATTAAAGGTAAATTAAAAAATAAATTTGTTAGTTCCAATGAAACCTTAATTACTAGAGAAAGACATAGACAAAGCTTAGAGGCTTGTCTTCAGAATTTAAAAAATTTTAAGGAAAAAAACTCCCAGGAAGACTTTGATAAAGCTGCAGAGGATTTAAGATTGGCAACCAGACATTTAGGTATGATTGTTGGAAAAGTAGATGTTGAAGAAATATTAGGATCAATTTTTAGTGATTTTTGTATAGGTAAATAAGCCCTAAATTTGTTCACTTTTTAGGCATTTTTAAGTGTTTTCTTGTAAAATTTAAGATCAATAATAAATTACAATTATGAAAAACGAGTTGTCATTTGATGTAGTCGTAATTGGAGGAGGTCATGCTGGCTGTGAAGCAGCTGCAGCATCTGCTAGATTAGGCGTAAATACTGCCTTATTTACACATAGATTTAATACTATTGGTGAGATGTCATGTAATCCAGCAATAGGGGGATTAGGCAAAGGTCATCTCGTTAGAGAGATAGATGCACTTGACGGTGTGATGGGTGAAGTTGCAGATAAATCAGGAATACAATTTCGATTATTAAATAGAAGCAGAGGCCCTGCTGTGCGTGGACCTAGAACTCAAAGTGATAGATCATTATATAAGAAATATATGCAAGAAAAACTTGTAAACTACTGTAATTTAAGCATTTTTTCTGATCCTGTAATAGAGTTCATTTTTGAAAAAAACAATATAATTGGTTTTATTACACAAGAAGGTAAAAAAGTACTATCATCTAAAGTAATCCTAACAACCGGAACTTTTTTAAATGGTTTAATTCACATTGGTAAAGAAAAAACACCTGCAGGGAGATTTAATGAAAAACCTTCAACAGGTTTAAGTGAACAATTAGAAAAATATGATTTTAAAATTGGAAGATTAAAAACAGGAACACCACCAAGATTGGATGCAACGACTATTAATTTCGAAAAACTCGAAGAGCAGCACGCAGATGAAGATCCATATTTTTTTTCTTTTCTTACAAAAAAAAATATCAATAGACAAATTTCATGTAGGATGACATATACTAATCGAGCAGTTCATGAGATCATATCTAAAAACATTAAAAGTAGTGCTATGTACTCAGGAAGTATCCAAGGTGTTGGCCCTAGATATTGTCCTTCCATAGAAGATAAAATTGTAAAGTTTGCTGATAAGCAAAAACATCAAATATTTTTAGAGCCAGAAGGTTTAAATGATAAAACAATCTACCCAAATGGAATTTCAACTTCCCTACCTGCTGCAATACAGCAAGAAATATGCAATAATATCAATGGTTTAGAAAATGTAAAGATTTTAAGGCCTGGATACGCAATAGAATATGATTTTGTGGACCCAAGGGAGCTATTTCTAACTTTAGAGACAAAAAAAATTAAAAACCTTTATCTTGCAGGACAAATAAATGGGACAACAGGTTATGAAGAAGCTGCGGCACAAGGATTGATAGCTGGAATAAATGCTGCTCTCTCTGTTAAAGATAAAGAACCATTTATACTTGATAGGTCTGAGGCATACATAGGTGTTATGATAGATGATTTAGTTACAAAAGGAGTTGCAGAGCCCTATAGAATGTTCACCTCAAGGGCAGAATACAGGCTATCTTTGAGATCTGATAATGCAGATATAAGACTTACCCAAAAAGGAATTGATATTGGTTTAATATTAAATAAGCGGAAAATTATATATAAAGAGAAAGCCTCTAAATTGGAAAAAAGTATTGAAAAAATGCAAAATTCATTAATTTCCCCCTCAAAAGTATCTAAATTTGGAATTAATATTGCAAAAGATGGGGTTAAAAGAAATGCATTGGAAATACTGAGCCAAAAGTCAGTAAATATGAGTAAAATTAGGGAAATTTGGCCTGAAATCAAATATGTTTCACGTGAAATCGATGAGCAAATTGAGATAAAAGCTCACTATAAAGGATATTTGAAGAAACAAGATGCAGACATTCTAGCATTTAAAAGAGACGAAAATCTAAAAATACCTGAAAACCTAGATTATGATCAATTTTCTGGATTATCAAATGAAGTTAAGTCAAAATTTAAGGAAATAAAGCCAAAAACACTTGGCCAAGCACTCAGAATAGATGGAATAACCCCAGCTGCAGTATATATTTTGTTGTCTCATGTCAAAAGAAAGTCTATTAAGCATATAGCTTGATTGATTCGAAAATAATAAAAACAGATAAAACTCTCTTCCAAAATGTTTCACGTGAAACACTTAAGGAGTTAGAGGACTATACAAAATCAATATTGAGCACTAACAAGAAAATAAATTTGATAAGCTCAAGTACAGAAAAGTCAATAAATACAAGGCATATTTATGATAGTGCACAAACTATTGATTTTATTGATAAAAATGACATAAGTGTATGTACTGATCTTGGCTCTGGTGCAGGGCTTCCTAGTATAGTTTTAGGTATTCTGATGAAATCAAAAAAACGAGGTTTTAAGCTAATTTTTTATGAAAAGAGTTATCATAAAAGCAATTTTTTAATAGAGATGGTAAAAAAGTTTAAATTGGAAGCGAAAATTTATCAAAAAAATATATTTGAAGAAAAAAATTTAGTGACAGATGTAATAATTTGTCGAGCATTCAAACCTTTGCCAGTGATTTTTGATATAGCAACAAAAAATTTTAAAAATTTTAAATACATAGTCATGTATTTAGGAAAAAGCAGAAAAAAAATTTTAAAAGATGTCTCTACGAAATGGAAATTTGACTTAGAGGAAATGAAAAGTCTTACAAGTGAGGAGTCATCAGTGGTAAAAATTTCAAATTTAAAAAAAAAATATGAATAAGAAAGTTGTTTCAGTCATAAACCAAAAAGGAGGAGTGGGCAAGACCACCACTGTCATCAATCTTGCTGCCGGATTGTCGATGAAGGGAAAAAAAATTCTTATAATTGATCTCGATCCACAAGGTAATGCTACTACAGGACTAGGATTATCCAACACAACCAGTTCAGATCAAACAATTTACAATGTATTGAATGGTAATAAAAAAATATCAGAGGTAATCCAGCATACAAGCTTTGGAAATTTAGATATGATATCATCAAATGTTGATTTGTCAGGACTAGAAGTGGAAACAGCAGGTGATAGCCGTCGAGCCTTTAAATTAAAAGAAGAATTAACCTTGATTTTAAACAATTCTGAGCCATTATATGATTATATCATAATTGATTGCCCTCCGTCTCTAAGTCTACTTACAATCATGGCATTGGTAGCATCTGATGCTCTCGTGGTGCCACTTCAGACAGAATTTTTTGCTTTAGAGGGTCTCACTCAGCTCATGAAAACAATTGAGAGGATAAAGTCTAACTTAAATCCATCTTTAGACATAAGAGGAATACTTCTTACCATGTATGATAAGAGAAATAAATTATCAGGTGAGGTAGAAACAGAAGCAAGGAACTATTTTAAGGATAAAGTTTATAGTACTGCAGTACCAAGAAATGTTAGACTATCAGAGGCACCCTCTCATGGCGTTCCAGTTCTAATTTATGATAAAACTTGTCCAGGCAGTAAAGCTTATTTTAGTTTTACAGAAGAATTTTTAAACCAAGATAAACAAGTGGAGAGTGCAGCATGATTAATCCGTTTAAATCAAAAAAAGGACTTGGAAGAGGGTTATCTTCTTTAATAGGGGATAGTGAACAAATTGATGATAAAAAAAATATTTCAATAAGTTCTTTAGTTAGAAATAAGTATCAACCTAGAAAAAAATTTGATGAGGTTAGTTTAGAGGAATTAACTAACTCTATAAGAGAGCGAGGAATTATCCAACCTATTATTGTAAGACCATCTTCATATGAAGAAGGTAAATTTGAAATTATAGCTGGAGAAAGAAGGTGGCAGGCAGCCCAATATGCAGGGCTTCATGAAGTTCCAGTAATTATAATTAATGTTGATAATCTTAAATCATTAGAATTTGCTATTGTCGAAAATGTACAAAGAAAAGATTTAAATCCAATCGAGGAGGCAGAAGGTTATAAAAGATTAATTGATGAATTTAGTTACGATCAGAATAAAGTATCTAAATTTATAGGAAAGAGTCGAGCTCATATTTCAAATTGTTTACGACTTTTATCTCTTCCACAAGAAATTATAGAACTAATAGTTGAAGAAAAATTATCTCAAGGACATGCGAAAATTTTGGTTGGATTAGACAATGCAATACTTTTAGCAAAGAAAATTGTTTTGAAAAAATTATCAGTTAGACAAACTGAAAATTTAGTAAGAATGTTAAAATCTAGTTCTAATAGTACTTCAAAGAAAAAAGATCCAAATATTGTTAGTCTTGAAGAGGAGTTAACAGATAAAATTGGAATGAGAGTTTTTGTAAAAAATAAGAGAAATAATTCTGGAACTATTAGCTTAGAGTATAAAGGAGCTGATCAGCTTGATAGATTGGTAGCGATCATTAAGGAAAATTATTAGTAATTACTTACAAAATTAGAGACAAAAAGCATTGAATTTGTGTTATTTTTCTTAACTAAAGCTTCCAAGTCATTTATTTTAAATATGATTTCTTTAACTTCACTAGTTGACCACGATTGAGCTTGTTTTTTAACAATATCTTTTTCTTTCCAAAATATAGGTGGTTTGAAGCTAGAAATTGCTTGATCTATATTAGTATTTTTATCAATTTCATTTCTTATTTTTAAAAGCCTTTTTGATTTATTCAATATTGTTCTTATAATTAAAATACAGTCTTCAGATGAATAATTATTTTCATTAAGTATGTTAGATACTTTCTTAGAATTTTTAGCTAAATAGTTATCCGATAATTCAAACACACTATAATTTTCTGCTAGGTTTGAGAGTTTATTTACATCCTCTACACTTATTTTATTTTTACTTAATGATAAATTTTTTAATTTGGATAATTCATTTTTTAAGTTGATCCTATCTCCTTTCGATCTTTCTATGAGAATATTTTTAATTTCTTGTGATAGACTGAAGTTATTTACTTTCAAAAAATTTTGAATAACATAATTTAATGATCTCGAGTCATCTTCATAAACAGGTGTACAAATTAATTGATCTTCTTTTTCAAACAAATTTCTAAGTTTTGATTTCTTCTCTAAACTTGATGACTTTATGATAATTTTTGTCTCTACTATTTCCTTATCTAACAAATCATTTATCAAAGTGCATAGTTTATCTGTAGCTCTTGAAATAATGATTATTTTTTTATTACCAAACAATGACTTTGTTAATAAATTAGAAATAAATTGATCAATATTATTTAAAACTTCATGCTCCTCATACTTTAAAGTATCCCCTTCGTAACCTTCTAAGTAAAAATTATTTATCAAATCTTGTTTAATACCTTCATTAACACCATAAATTAAATGTAAATTAGAATTAGATTTTTTAATTTTGTCTATTTCAAAGTTTTTAATTATCATCCAAATTTATTATTGATGAAATTATAGTTTCACTAATTTTTTCAGCTAAATTTTCTAAAATTATTTTTTCGTTTTGTTCAAGCTTAAATTTATCTACATCATTATTATAAATATTATTTTTTGTAATTTCTTTTTTAAATAATAGTTTTTCTTTATTATTAATTTCAAAATACGTTGTAACAATAATATCAAATTTTAGAGGATCACCTTTTGAATCTTTAGATACAATCATTTTTTTTTTATTCGTATTTATTAAAAGATTATATTTTTTTCTATCTTGCTCATTTTCTTTCTTAATTAAATCAAATTTATTTTTAATAATTCTATTAATATATCGTTCGCCACTAAATATTATTTCATCAATTTCAAAATTATAATTATTTTCAGAAAAGATAGGTTTATATGAACAAGCTGATAGTACTGTTATAAAAAAAACAGCTAGATATCTCAAAAAAAAGTTACTCATGTATTAATAAGTTAATCAATCTATTTTTAACAAAGATAATCTTGTTTATTGATTTATCTTTTATATACTTTGCCACTATCTTATTTGATTTTATTTTCAGTAAAAGGCTTTCTTGATCAATGTCTCTATTATCATTTAAAATAGCCCTTTTTTTTCCATTGATCTGTATTACATAATCTATTTTGTCTCTATTTGCGAAGCTTAAATTGGCTATAGGCCAGTGAACTTTATCACCATATCCTAAATCTTCAAAACACTCTGATGAAAAATGTGGGATAGCAGGTGAAAACAAAATTAATATTTTTATATAGTTCTCTTTAAGTTTCTTCGAATCAATTTCTTTTTCTATTTCTTTGATTAAAAAATTATATGTTTCATAAATATTTGCTATAATTACATTATAACTAAAATTTTCAAGATTATTTGTTATCTTACTAATCATTTGGTTAGTAAAATTTTCCAAGTCCTTTTCAGATCCAGTCAATTCCAAGTCATTTTGTATTTTTACTTTTACCTTATTATGAAGAATCCATAACTTTTGTAAAAATTTGTAAGATGCATTCATACCTTGCTCAGACCATTGAACATCTTTTTCTGGTGGACTATCAGATAGAATAAATAATCTTACAGCATCAGCACCATAATTATTCATGATATTTTCTGGATCAATCACATTTTTTTTCGATTTAGACATTGACTCTGATGGACCAACTTTAACAATATTATCTGGCTCATCTTTTTTGTAGTATTTATCTCCATCTGATTCTATTTGATCAGGACTTAGCCAATTGTTATTTTTATCTTTATATGTTTCATGACATACCATTCCCTGTGTGAATAGACCTTGAAATGGTTCATCAAATTTAAAATTTTGATTTTTATATCCTATAGCTTTCATGAAAAAACGAGAATAAAGTAAATGCAATATTGCATGTTCTACACCACCTATATATTGGTCTACTGGCATCCAATAATCAATTTCTTCTTTTTTAAATCCATATTCACTTTCTTTTGGTGAACAGAATCTAAGATAATACCAAGAGGAACATACAAATGTATCTAAAGTATCTGTTTCTCTTGTATATTTCTTTCCATTTATTATTACATTCTTCCAATCTTCTTTAAAATCTAACGGATTCCCTTTTGAGTTTAGATCCACTTTCTCTGGAAGTTTAACTGGTAAATCTTTTTTCGGTATAGCTGTTACGCTTCCATTTTCATCATAGGCAACAGGGATTGGACATCCCCAGTATCTTTGTCTAGACACACCCCAATCTTTTAATCTAAAATTAATTTTTTTTTTGCCAATATTTTTTTCTTCTAATATTTCGATTGTTTTTATAATTGACTCCTCAGGGACCCTTAGTCCATTTAAAAATTCTGAATTTATTATAACTCCAGATCCAGAATATGCCTCTTTTCCAACAATAAATTTGTCATCTTGTTCTTCAGGTCTTACTACAGTTTTTATATTGAGATCATATTTTTTGGCAAAGTCATAGTCTCTTTGATCATGTGCTGGACATCCAAATACAGCGCCAAACCCATAATCCATTAATACAAAATTAGCAAAAAAAACTGGTACTTTTTGTGATGGATTTAAAGGATTTAAAGCCATTAAGTTAGTTTTAAAACCTATTTTTTCACCAATAGCAATTGCTTCCTCTGTAGTCCCTGTTTTAGAGCACTCTTTTTTAAATTCTTGAAATTTTACATCCTCAGAATAAAATTTTGAAATCTCGTGATCTATAGATAATGCTAAAAAAGAAAAACCAAACAAAGTATCTGGTCTTGTAGTAAAGCATTTGATTTCTTTAACAGGTAAATCACCTTCAGTTTGAAATGCGATCTCACATCCAAATGATTTGCCTATCCAGTTTTTTTGCATTACTTTTACTTTGTTCGGCCACTGTTTTAATTTGTCTAATCCATCAAGAAGCTCCTGAGAAAACTTAGAAATGTTAAAAAACCACTGATTTAATTTTTTTCGTTCTACAACTGCGCCTGATCTCCAGCCCTTGCCATCAATGACTTGTTCATTCGCAAGTACAGTTTGATCTACTGGGTCCCAATTAACATAATTTTCTTTTCTGTAAACTAGTCCCTTTTCAAAAAGCTCCAAAAAAAATAATTGTTGGTGTTTATAATATTCTTCAGAGCAGGTTGATATTTCTCTTTCCCAATCAATAGAAAGTCCTAGTCTTTTTAATTGTTCTTTCATTGTAGATATATTTTTATTTGTCCATTCTTTAGGATCTAAATTGTTTTCTCTAGCTGCATTTTCTGCCGGCATTCCAAAAGCATCCCAGCCCATGGGGTGAAGAACATTAAACCCTTTTAATATTTTATATCTCGATAAAACATCGCCAATTGTATAATTTCTTACATGTCCCATATGAATTTTTCCTGAGGGATATGGAAACATCTCAAGACAATAAAATTTTTCTTTAGAATGATCTATTTTTGATGAAAATAAGCGATTTTCAGCCCATTTCTTTTGCCATTTAAGCTCAACTGTTTTAAAATTATATCTTTCAGAATTCACTTAAATTTTATTTACTGGGTTAATTAGACAGTTTCTTTGAACCTTTGTACTCTTTAAAATTCTTGTCTTTTTTCTCTTTTTTATAAATTGTAGCTTTACTTAAAATTTCCCTTTTCAACTCAACTAAAAGAGGACCTTTTTTTTGTGTAACTTCACAAGATGATATTTGATTACATTTTTTATAAAAAATCTTAATGTCGAGTGCATCTGCTCTTACTTCATTTGATAAGAACCGTATTGAGATTTTTACTGCCTCATTAAGATTTTTTCCATCTGAATACCAATCTGTTACAATAATACCTCCACTATAATTTACAGATGAGAGGGGCATAAAATCTATTATATCCAAAGACGCTCTCCATAGTTCATTTGAACTTGCAAACAAAAAGTCTCCGCCCTTATTTTTATTTTTGAAAGCATCATCCAGTCTAAAACCCCTTCCTTCTTCAAGATTTTTCTTTACCCTTAAATCTGGATCAGGTGGATTTTCTCGAGCATCTCCACCTGGCAAACTCTCACAAGATATCAATGAAACTAGAGCAAATCCAATAATGAAAAAATGTGTTAATTTTTTTAAAAATGCCATAAATTTATCTAATAAATTGTTTTATTTTAAAAAATGTAAAATTTAAAAGGATATTTTTATTATTTCTTAAATAATACCTATAAAATAACAATTTTAAGTGATGTAAATATGCAACATATCGATAAAATTTACGAATAATATTAATAATTAGAGAAAATTATCCCAATTAATTGATAAATATTGCCTGTTTAATATTAAACAATTAACGAAAGGTAATAATATGAACAATCTAAAAAAAGTAGGATTGACAGCATTAGGTACTGCATTAGTAGCATCTTCAGCGCAAGCTGCGGACTTCTCAATGTCAGCTACTAGCCAAATTACATTAGCTGGTGCCGATAACGGTAACAAAGGTAATGGTTGGTCAATGTCTGATTCAATCAGTTTCTCTGCAAGCGGTGAAATGGACAATGGTTACACTGTAACTCACAGCATTGAGCTTGACGGTAGTGCAGGTGTTGGTTTTAACGCCCTAGCAATCGATACAGGAGATATGGGTAAATTAACATTCGTTGGAGGAAGTAGTACTTCAGTAATGGGTGTTTGGGATGACTTAACTCCATCAGCTAACGAAGAATCATGGGGTGCAGGTTATGCAGGAACTCCAGATACTCCAGCTAATGGTTCAGCAATAACTCATAACATTTTCACATATGACTACACAGTAATGGATGGAGTAGCAATTAAAGCTTCATACGTTCCTTCTCATACTACTGGTGCTGTAGAAGGATCAGTTGATTATGGTGTAATGTTTACACCATCACAAATAGATGGTCTATCTGTGTATGCAGCTATGGGTGAAAATAATGATGCTGCGAATTCTGCAGACGTATCAATGATGGCGGTAAAATATACATCAGGTCCATTATCAGTTGGTTACCAAGTAAACGAAACTGATTTCGGTACTGGTAGTTCTGATGAAGATTTCACAGCTGTTGGTGTATCATATGCATTAAGTGATGATCTATCAGTATCAGTAAATACTTCAGTTATTGATTACGAAGCATCTTCAAAAGATGACCAAGAAGCACAAGCTGTTAGTTTCTCACATACTTCAGGTGGTATGACTATATCAGGTACTTACGGAAAAATGGATAACGTAGCTGGTACAGGTACTGCAGATAACAGTGCTTACGAACTAAACTTTAAATTTGCGTTTTAATTAAAAGTTTAAATACTTAATTAAAAGGCCTCTTTTTAGGGGCCTTTTTTTTATTTTCAAAATAAGAAATTCCTGCAAATCCAACTGATTTTGTAAGTTTAATAAGCTTTTTATTGTTTTTTGAAATTCCTCCTAGAGCTATAATTTCAATTCTTGAAAGATTAGAAATTATTTTAAATTTATTTAAACCTAGGAAGTTTTTGTTTTTTTTAAATATTGATGAAATAAAAATATTTTTAACTTTCTGTTTTTCCTTAACTCTAATTTCCTTTAAATTATGAGCTGATCCTATAAGTATGAAGTCTCTTCTCATTACGTAACTAAGATGAGAATATTCTTTATTAAATGAAGGTATATAAGCACCATCTAAATTTAATTTGATTGATAGCTTGATATTATTTGACAGAAAAAATTTAAGTCCCCTTTTTTTACAAAAGTTTCTAAAATTCAAAATTTCATTTTGATCATATTTCTTCTTGTAATTTCTGTATATAATTAAAGTATTTTTGTCTTGTTTATCAATATTACTTTTATTAAATTTTTCTATAAAGTAATATTTTTTGAAATCTTTTTTATGCATTTTACTATTCAAAATTTATTATCTATTCAAGCTTCAATCAAATCTAAATTATTAGAATTGAAAGAAAAAAATAGAATACCTAAAATCATTGCAGTTTCAAAAACTTTTAAAATAGAACATATATTACCGTTAATAAATTATGGTCACTTAGATTTTGGTGAAAATAAAGTTCAGGAAGCAGTAGAAAAATGGACAGAGATCAAAAATAAAAATAATAAATTAAAATTACATTTAATTGGTAAGCTACAAACAAACAAAGTTAAATTTGCGGTTAAAATTTTTGATTATATTCATTCTTTGGATAGTGAAAAATTGGCAAAAAAAATTGCAGATGAGCAAAATAAACAAAGTGTAAAACCTAAAATATTCATTCAAATAAACCTTGGTGAAGAAAGTCAAAAATCAGGAGTATCAAAGAATGATCTCTCAGATTTTTACAATTTTTCTAAAAGTTTAGGTCTTGATATAGTAGGCACAATGTGTATCCCACCTTTTAATGAAGACTCTACCAAATACTTTTCTGAAATGAACGAAATAAACAAAAAAATAAAATTAACAGATTTAAGTATGGGGATGTCATCAGATTATTTAAACGCCTTAGAATTTCAAGCAACATATTTAAGAATTGGGTCTAATATATTTGGCCAACGAAATTAGTTTAATTTAATTTTCGTATTTTTATTTATAAGTTTTAATAATATTAAAAAATCTTTTTTTTTAAGCGCCACACAACCTAATGTTGGTTTAAATTTTCTTGTCAAATGGATAAAAATTGCACTACCTTTTCCAATTATTGGTTTTTTTGTGTTGTAGTTAATTGGTATTAAAAAATCATATTTGTAATCTTTTCTAAATAATTTTTCATGATGAACTTTCTTTTTTTTAATTTTAATTATTTTATTATAATTTTTTTTACTTTTAACATCATCACACCACCCCATATCTTTTTTGATTGGAATACATTTTAACGTAGTAGATGGCTTAATATGTCGATCTTTTCTATAATATAAATTTCCTAGTGAAAATATACCTTTTGGCGTTTTTTTATCTCCCTCAATCTTGTTTTTAATCAATCCCTTTTTACCAATCGAACATTTAAAAATAAAATCATCAAAAAGAAGTGTCTCTTTATTTTTTAAAATAATTGTCATATTCTTTATTATATATGAATAATCAAACTTTAGTAATTTATGATTTTAAAGTTTTATATGAAATTCTTACTGAAATTGAAAATTATTTAAACTTTAATTTAATTAAAATCAATAAATTAAAAGAACTTAATTCTAATTCATTAGAAAATTATCTTATAATATCGGATAAAAAGAAAAAAGATGTGGAGGAACAAATTATTGTTAATCAACTCCCAATTGACATTAACAAATTAATTGAAAATATTAATATTAAATTTTTAAAGAAAAAATATAGTCAACAATCTGAAATAAATTTGGGAAATTATAAATTAAATTTAAATACAAGGTGCATGCATAAAAATGAAACTATTTTAAATTTAACAGAAAGAGAGGCAAATATTTTAATATTTTTAAATAATTCCCAAAAGCCCGTAAATATAAGCAAACTGCAGACTGAGGTGTGGGGGCATAATTCAAAATTAGAAACCCACACAGTTGAAACACATATCTATAGACTAAGAAAAAAAATTAATAATATATTTAATGATAAATCTTTAATTAAGAGTTCAAAGTCTGGTTATATAATTAAATGAAAAAAAAAAATCTAATTGCAAAAGATTTATTATCACCAAAATATAAAAGCAGGGTTGTTAAACCTAAAAAAGGGAAAGGTAGTTTTAAAAGAAAAAAAAAATAATTTTTAAAGCCTTGCACCTATCTGTTGTATAACTTTAGAAGACATTTCAGTCCCTTTGTCTAAACTTTCTTTCAAGGACATATTATTTACATGACCATGTAAAAAGCCTGCTGCAAAAAGATCACCAGCACCAGTTAAATCAACAATTTTAAGACCTTCTTTTACTCCACATTCAACAACTTCATCTCCATTAATTGCAACCGCACCTTTTTCACCTCTTGTTAAAACAATTATTTTGTTAAGTGATTTAGAGAAACTAATTACTTCATCAAAAGATTTTGCATCTATAAGAGACATTATTTCTTGTTCATTCGCAAATGTGATGTCCAGTTTATTTTTAACTAATTCTAAAAAGTGAGGTTTGTGTCGATCTACACAAAATTGGTCTGATAATGACATTGCAACTTTGTTAGCGCTTTGAATTGCCTTTTCAAAAGCTTTTTTTGGTTCTCCTTCGTCCCAAAGATAACCTTCTAAAAGTATTGTTTCACTTTGTTTTATTGCATCCGAACTAACGTCGTTTTCATTTATTTTACCTGCAGTTCCTAAAAAAGTACACATTGTTCTTTCAGAGTCGGGTGTAACTAATATTAAACAAGTTCCAGTTGGTAACTCTTCTTTTTTTTTTAAATAAATATATTTAACATTCTCCTGTTTCAAACCATCTTCGTATTTCTCACCAAGATCATCATCATTTACTTTGCCTATAAACCCAACTTCATTCCCAAGTTGAGATAATCCGACAATTGAGTTAGCAACAGAACCACCTGAAACAGTTTTTTCTATTTTCAGATTAGATAGTAAATCTTTAAATTCTTTGTCATCAAAAATTAATTTCATGGTACTTTTAGTCAGATTATTTTTAGTTATAAAGTGGTCTTCTACCTTACAAATTACATCTACAATTGCATTTCCAATTCCTAGTATTTTCATTATTTATGCTTTCTTGGTTATAAGTGGTTTTTTTCTCTTAGGATAACAAGTAGTACAGATTTTACAAGATAAACCATAACATTCTCTTGCTTTACAGTATTCTCTTCCATAATAAATAATTTGAAGATGTAACTTATTCCAACATTTTTCAGGAAAAAGTCTTTTAAGATCTTTTTCTGTTTGAACTACATTCTTACCATTGGTTAAACCCCATCTTTGTGCCAGTCTATGTATATGAGTGTCCACCGGAAAAGCAGCATGTCCAAATCCTTGGGACATCACCACACTAGCAGTTTTGTGTCCAACTCCTGGTAATTCCTCTAGCTGTTCGAATGTTTTCGGGACTTTTCCATTGTATTTTTCAACTAAAGTTTTTGATAAGTTATAAACACTTTTTGCTTTAATTCTAAAAATACCAATACTTCTTATTAGTTTTTCAATTTTTTTTCTCCCCAACTTAACAAAGTGTTCAGGCTTATTATATTTTGGATATATATTTTTAGTAACATTATTAACATTTACGTCTGTACACTGTGCAGATAAAAGAACAGAAACTAGTAAAGTAAATATATTTCTATGTTTAAGAGGTATTGGTGTTTTTGGATATATTTTATTTAATATTTTAAGAACAATTTTTGCTCTTTGTTCTTCGTTCATTTAAAATTTAAAACATCACGCATAGAATATAAACCAGGTTTCTTATTCATTAACCATTTTCCAGCTGTTAAAGCTCCTTCGCTATATAAAGCTCTATCAAATGCCTCATGATTTAGTGTAATAATTTCTTTACCGCTAGAAAACTTTACCTCGTGTTCACCTACCGTTTTACCTTTACGTATTGAGTTAAAATTAATTTTTTTTCCATAAGGAAAACTTTTTTTGTTTAGATACTTTTTTCCAATTAAATTGTAAAAATCCCTATTTTTACCTACAGCTATACCTTTACCCAGCATCAACGCTGTTCCAGATGGATGGTCTATTTTATGCTTATGATGTACCTCATACACTTTACTTAAAAAATTATTACCTAACGATTTAGAGGCAATTTCAGTTAAATACATCAATAGATTTATACCTAAACTCATATTGCCAGCTTTTAAAATAGGAATTTTTTTTGAAAATTTTTTAATTTTAAGTTCTTCCATTTTAGAGAAACCGGTTGTGCCAATAATCACTCTTTTTTTTAGCTTTGATGCTATTTTAAGAATTTCAAAAGTACATTTAGGAATTGTAAAATCGATTATTAAATCAACATTTTTAAAAGAATTTTCATGATTCAAACTAGGTTTTATCCCAGCAATTTTTTTTTCTATTAATCTGTTTTCTGTAAGTGTAGTTAATTTAAAATTTTTATCAGTTTTAGAAGATTTCACTAGTTGCTGGCCCATTCGTCCCATGCAACCAGATATCGCTAATTTTACTTTACTCATTAATTTATTTTAATATATTTTTTAATTAATATACAACAATTATGGTTATTAAATACCTATTAAAATTTTTTCTGGTTTTATTTTTTTTTGTGTCACACAATCATTCTAAAGCAGACTTTTTTAAAGATATTACATCTCAAATTGCAGATAATGACTTTAGACTTAGTTATGGTATTTCCGTTACAGATGTTAACCAGGACAGCAAATATGAATTTGTGGTTACTGGATTTGGATTTTCGAATTTAGCTCTGACTTATCAAAATGGGAAAATAGTAAACATTAATAAAAATGAAATATTTAATGATGCTAAAAGAAAAACAATTGGTGTAGCTGCATGTGATATAGATCAAGATGGTTTTGAAGAAATTTATTTCTTAAACACTGACACTTATAGTGGAGAAAAAAAATATTCAGATAGATTGATTGATAATAATAGCGATAGCTTTGTAGATTTGTTTGAAAAAGATATCAATAAAAAGAACCTGAATTTAACCGCTGGAAGATCAGTTGTTTGTGTTGATAGAAATGGTGATGGAAAATATGGCATATACGTTGCGAATTATGGAGGACCTACGAGATTTTATGAACTCCGTTCTGGACAAATTCTAGATTTAGCAGAACAGCTTAAAATCAACAAAATAACTGGAGGAAGAGCAGTGGTTGCAGGAAATATTTTGTCAGGAAAAATGGATATATTTGCTGCAAATGAGAGAGGTAAAAACTTTTTATATTACAACTCTGATGGATATTTTCAGGACATTGCCGAAGATTATAAAGTGGACGATCAATACGAAAATGGAAGAGGCACAACTTTAACTGATATACTTTATAGAGGAAGACTAGATATAGTTACATCTAATTGGAATGGTTATCATAGGGCCTTCGTTTTAGAAGACAACAAATTTAGAGATATTGCTACTCCAACCTACAATATTCCAACTAGAATTAGAACTGTAATATCAGCAGATTTTGATAATGATGGTTATGATGAGATATTCATGAATAACATTGGTGAGCCAAATAAACTATTCAAAATAAAAGAAAATGGGTTTTTTGAAGAAATCAATATTAAAAATGCTTATGAAGCAAATGGTCTTGGAACAGGTGCAGCTGTAGCAGATATAGATGATGATGGAATTTTAGAATTGTTAATTGCTCACGGTGAGTCTGGAATGCAACCATTAACAATGTATAAAGCTGATATTAAAAAAGATTTCAATTATTTAAGGATAAAGCCATTAAATAAATTTGGAGCTCCTGCTAGAGGAGCTACTGTTATATTAAAATCAAATTTGCGAAATCATGCTAAAACAATTGATGCTGGATCTGGTTATTTATGTCAAATGGAACCAGTGGCACATTATGGAATTAGAGATGGTGAAAAAAATATTTCTATTAAAATTATTTGGACGAATGGTTCTATTGAGACTTTAAATATTAATGAATTAAATAAAACAATAGAAGTTAACCAAAAATAATAGGACAATAAAACTCAATTAATTTTTTAGAATTAAAAGTATACTTGAATAAATAACATGAGTTTATTAAAAAAAATTAAAAACTTTATACTATTTAGTCTTTTAATAAGCTTTAGTATGTCTCAACCTATCCAAGCAACCCAATTTAATTATTATGCTGATCTAGCTGGTGATTGGTCAGAAATCTTTCCTGATCAAAATAGAAATGCAGCAGGTCCTAAATTTTTTAAACATATTTTAGGTAAAAAAATTACTTACCAAGACTTTTTGGAATATAACAAACTATATTGCGCGGTGTCTGGTTCGTTGATAGATCCGAATAATAAGCCTGAATTTGTCTATCTTAATAGCGTCGAAAATGAAGAAAAAATATGTGGTTTTTATCATAGATGCTGTGTCCCATGTTCATGTGATTTGATGAAATATTCAAAAGTTAAGAAAATGAATTACACTTTTACAGATGGTGAAAAAGAATTTTTTGTTTTAACAATAAGTAATCCCTGTGGAAAAGATGACTTTCCAATGGAAGTTAATAAGAATTATTTTTGTAATGGTAAAAAACTTGATGACAAACAAGTATATGTTTTAGATGATAGGTTAGTCATTGGTTTGTTTCATAATGCATCAAAATGTAATGAACAAAGTATAGCAGCAATCGATAAACACGAGATAACTGGCCAATATTGTGCTTTTAGAAATACTGCACCTCTTGAGGAAATAAAAGGGGGCATGGGAGATATCTTTATTAGGCTAGCAAAAGATAATTAAATTATTCCAATTCCTTCTTTATAGAAATAGGCGCCTAATATTAAAACTGCTAAAATATAAACAACGCCAAAAATAATATATTTAATTTTTTTTTTCATTTAATTTTTCCAGAAATTTTTAGCTTTTTGAAAAAATCTTTTTATACTTGGATTTGATCTCTCATTTTCAATTTTTCTAAATTTTTCAAGTAATTCTTTTTGTTCTTTATTTAAGGATACTGGTACCTCAGTGTTAACTTGGACGTATAAATCTCCATAATCTCCTCTTCTCATAAATGGCATTCCTTTACCCTTCAATCTAAATTGTTTTCCACTTTGTGTTCCATCTGGAATCTTTATTTTTGCTTTACCTCCATCAATCGTCGGTATTTCAATTGTTGTTCCTAATGCTGCATCTGTAAATGAAATAGGAAATTCGAAAAATAAATTTACTTCTGATCTTTTAAAAAGTTCGTGAGACTCAACATTAATAAATAAATAAAGATCACCATTGCTTGCTCCTCTTGATCCGGCCTCTCCTTTTCCAGATAATCTTATTCTAGTACCATCGTCTACGCCCTTAGGAATAGTTACAGAAAGTCTTTTATTAGCTTGCTTTTTGCCTTGCCCTCCACAACTTGTGCACGGGTCAGTAATTTGTTCACCAGAACCAGCACATTGAGGGCATGTTTGCTGGACTGTAAAAAAACCCTGACTTGATCGCACTTGTCCATGACCACCGCACATTGAGCAGGAACTTGCACTCTGACCTGGTTTTGATCCTGATCCACGACATGTACCACATCTTTCTGATGTTGAAAATTTTATATCTTGTTTTTTCCCCGTATAAGCTTCTTCTAAGGTTATTGAAAGATCATATCTTAAATCAGATCCTCTGTTATTAGATCTTCTTGATCTTCTTCCACCTCCGCCAAATCCTTCTCCAAAAAAATCCTCAAAAATATCTGAAAAGGAGCCTGAAAAGTCAAAGTTTCCAAACCCTCCTCTACCACCTCCGCCATTTTCAAAAGCTGCGTGTCCAAAATTATCGTAATTCTGTTTTCTCTCTGAGTTTGATAAAACGTGATATGCTTCTGAGGCTTCTTTAAATTTTTCCTCAGCTCCTTTATCACCTTTGTTTTTATCTGGATGATATTTTACTGCTTGTTTTCTGTAAGCTGCTTTAATTTGGTCGGGACTAGCACTTTTCTCAACACCTAATACGTCGTAATAATCTCTTTTTGCCATAACTAGTTATAGACAAATGGTTGATAGTTTAGGCGCTCTTTTCTTTATCGTCTTTTACTTCTTCAAAGTCTGCATCAACAACATTATCGTCTTTTTTCCCTTCATCTTTTGCATCTTTAGGTGCTTCACCAGGTTTAGTACTTTGTTGTGATTTGTAAATAGCTTCTCCTAGTTTCATAGAAGCTTGAACCAAATCTTGAGTCTTCTTTTTAATCTCCTCTACGTCAGTCCCTTTTAATGCATTTCTAACATTTGCTGATGCATCCTCGATAGCTTTTTTATCTGCATCAGAAACTTTACTACCATGTTCTTTTAAATTTTTTTCTGTAGAATGAAGCAAAGTATCAGCTTGGTTTCTAGCATCAACTGCTTCTCTTTTCTTTTTATCAGCCTCTTTATTCGTTTCAGCATCCTTAACCATTTGATTTATTTCTTCATCACTTAAACCACCAGATGCTTGAATTTGAATTTTTTGTTCTTTACCAGTTCCCTTATCTTTTGCAGACACATTTACAATACCGTTTGCGTCAATATCAAATGTAACTTCAATCTGAGGTACTCCTCTAGGAGCGGGTGCTATACCTACTAATTCAAAATTACCTAAAATTTTGTTATCTGAAGCCATATCTCTTTCACCCTGCAAAACTCTTATCGATACTGCAGGTTGATTATCTTCTGCAGTTGAAAAAACTTGGCTCTTTTTAGTTGGTATTGTTGTATTTTTTTCTATTAGCTTAGTTGAAACTCCACCTAATGTTTCAATTCCAAGAGATAGCGGTGTAACATCAAGTAAAAGGACGTCTTTAACATCTCCTTGTAAAACTCCTGCTTGAATAGCAGCTCCCATTGCAACAACCTCATCTGGATTTACAGATTTGTTTGGTTCCTTACCGAAGAAGTTCTTAACCTCTTCTATTACCTTAGGCATTCTTGTCATTCCACCAACTAAAATCACTTCATCAATTTCACTTGCATTCAAACCAGCATCTTTAAGAGCTGTTTCACATGGCGGGATTGTTCTAGAAATAAGATCCTCAACAAGAGCCTCGAGTTTTGCTCTTGTCATCTTCATATTTATATGTTTTGGACCAGTTTTATCCGCAGTTATAAATGGTAAATTAATCTCTGTTTGTGCTGCTGAAGATAGTTCAATTTTTGCTTTTTCAGCAGACTCCTTAAGCCTTTGCAAAGCTAATTTGTCAGATTTTAGATCAATACCATTTTCTTTTTTAAATTCAGATAATAAATATTCAACAATTGTGTTATCAAAATCTTCACCACCTAAAAAAGTGTCACCGTTTGTTGATTTTACTTCAAACACGCCATCACCAAGTTCAAGTATAGAGACATCAAAAGTACCTCCACCTAAGTCATAAACAGCAATTTTTTTATTTGTTTTTTTGTCTAATCCATAAGCAAGGGAAGCTGCAGTTGGCTCGTTAATAATTCTTAATACTTCTAAGCCTGCAATTTTTCCGGCATCTTTAGTAGCTTGTCTTTGAGCATCATTAAAGTAAGCTGGTACAGTAATTACAGCCTGAGATACTTCTTGACCCAAATATTTTTCAGCAGTCTCTTTCATTTTTTGAAGCGTAAATGCAGAGATTTGAGATGGAGAATACTTATTACCTTTAGCTTCGATCCATGCATCACCCTTATCAGAATTAACAATTTTAAATGGAGCAGTCTCAACATCCTTTTTTACAGATGGATCATCAAAATTTCTTCCAATTAATCTTTTTACTGCAAAAATTGTATTTTCAGGATTTGTAACTGCTTGTCTTTTTGCAGGTTGACCTATTAATTTTTCATCATTATCTGAAAATGCTACAACTGAAGGCGTTGTTCTAGCTCCTTCAGCATTTTCTAATACCTTAGCTTGTGTACCTTCCATGACAGCGACACAAGAATTTGTAGTTCCAAGATCTATTCCTATTACTTTGCTCATAAATTTAATTCCTTTTGGTCATATAAGTGCTAATTTTTAGACTACAACCATCTTTAAAATTTAAATTTTGGTTGTTTTTACTTGTTTTTTTCATCTTTTTGACTTTCTTTCTCAATTTCCTCTGTTTTTTTCTTCGAAACTCCAACTAAAGATGGCCTTAATAATCTGTCTTTCATCATAAAGCCTTTTTGAATTTCTTGTACTATTGTTCCGGGCTCTTTTGTATCATCTTCTACTTCCATCATTGCTTGATGAAGATTCGGATCAAGTTTTTCATTAATTGATTTGATTGGCTCAATATTATTTTTCTTAAATATTGAAAGCATATCACTATTTATAATATTTAAATGTTCCACGATTTTTTTAAGTGCATCTGTATTTTTTAATTTTTCGTCATTCTCTAAAGCAACTTTTGATCTCTCAAGATTATCTAACAAGTTCAGAGACTCTTTAGCAAATGAATATCCCCCATATTCATATGCATCATCTTTTTCTTTCTCAAATCTTCTTCTTTGGTTTTCCATTTCTGCAAAAGTTCTAGCTAACTTATCTTTGAGTGTTTCTAATTCTTCCTCAGGTGTAAGTTTTTCATCTTCTTTACTTTCTTTTTCAGAATTTATATTTTTATCAATACTCTCTTTATCTGCGTTATCGTTTTCTGTTTCTAGAGTATCTAAATCTTCACCCTCTGATGTGCTCTTGTTAATATTTTCTTTTAATTCTTCGTTATCCATATTGTTTATATGGTAAGAAAAAGTATAATTTCTAGATGTCCATAAAAAAAATTGAAGAGATATTCATTGGCTCAAATAATAGAGGAAAACTTAAGGAAATAGCAGATCTTCTACCTAAAAGTTTAAAAATCTACTCAAATTTAGACTTTAAAATACCTAGCCCAATAGAAACAGGGGCTACATTTAAACAAAATTCTCTTTTAAAGGCAAAATACTTTTCGAAAAAAACTAATAAAATTTGTATGTCTGATGATTCAGGAATTGAAATAGATATTTTAGATAAAGCTCCTGGCGTATTTTCAGCAGATTGGTCAGGAAAAAAAAGAAATTTTAATTTAGCTATTAAAAAAGTTTATAGAGAAATTTCTAAAAAAGACAAAAATTGGAAAAAAAAGAAATTGAATGCGAGATTTATATGTGTGCTTACCATCTTTTGGCCAAACGGAAAATATATAAGTAAAATTGGCAAAATTGAAGGCAGAATATCTAATTTAAAAAAAGGAAAAAACGGTTTTGGATATGATCCAATTTTTATTCCTAAAGGAAAAAGATTAACTTTTGGCGAGATGGAACCTCGAGAAAAATATAAATTAGATCATCGATCTAATGCATTTAAAAAAATTAAAAAATTTTTTTAAATTTATTGTCTTCAATACTGTAAAAGTTTAGTTGATGAGTGATCGTATTTTTACTTATTTCAAAAATTCCTATTTTGCCCATAAATTTATTTTTTTTATAAAATATTTTTTTTGAAATATTAAAATCATTTTCATAAATTAAAAAATAAACTAAACCTATCAAATCATAGCTTAAAAATGAAAGTTGATCGCCATCCAATCCATAAGTATTCTTGAATTCATTCATAAATATTTCATAATTAATTTTACTTATAGAGGGAAAATAAATTGGATGAAGAGAATTTTCATTTAAAAGACTTTCATCAAACCATTGGTTTAAAGTTATATAAGAAATTCTTTTTGAAGAGACATCCGTGTATAGAAGAGATGTAGCAACACTTTTCAAATTTTCATCAAAATCTGCAATAACAACTGAATCAAAATTTATATTTCCAAAGGTATCTTTTTTTTTTAAGTTTTGAATTTTTTTATCTTTGTCTTTAAATGATAAACCTTCTATTCTTTTTATTTCTTTTTTAAGATTATTTTTTCTTGCTTGATAATTTGTTAAATTTTCAATTTGTTTTGTAAGTTTAGTTGGTTCTCTATCATAATAAAATACTCTTTTATGCTTGATCTTAGTTTTATCAATTGCTTGTTCTATTTCATTCTTAAATGGTGATCTAGGAATTAAAAATATACTATTTGATAAATTATTTATATCACTAAATTTTTTTATTGTTTGTAATTGCGATATCGCATTAACTCCTGCACTGATTACGTTTTTTGGATTACCGATTAATTTGTTTGTAAAAGATATAAAAGTTACATTCTTTAATTCATCAAGATATCTAATACTCTCATTAAATACTGGTCCAATGATTATTCTTACGCCATTTTTATATAACTCTTTCGACACTCTTAAAGCATCAATAGGATTTGATTTTGTGTCTTTCGGAATTATTTCAATTCGATCATCATTTATTTTGTTTATAGCTATTCTTGTTGATTTTATAATTTTTTCACCAATTAAAGAATTTTCACCACTTAAGGGAACTATTAATCCAATCTTAATTTTTTCTGAAGCAAAAACATTTTGATTTAAATACGAGATACTCAATAATAAAAATAATAATTTAATTAAAGTTTTCATTTAAGTTTTAATAATATATTTAAATAAACAATTAATATGAATCTAAATAACAATAAATTTAAACCTGGGCTATATTGTGTTGCTACACCAATAGGAAATATGGGTGATATTTCATTTAGAGCTATTAAAATCCTCCAGGAGTCTGATTTAATTTTATGCGAAGATACAAGAGTTACAAAAAAAATACTACAAAAGTTTGAAATAAGAAATGAAATTCTTTCAAATCATAAATTTAATGAAAATAAAAATTTAGAGAAGGTTATAGAAATACTAAAAAATGATAAAGTAGTATCATTGGTTTCTGATGCTGGCACACCTGCTGTTTCAGATCCTGGAAAAATATTAATTAAAGAGTGTATTAAAAATAAAATTAATATTTTTCCTATTCCAGGTGCATCAGCGGTAAGTTCAGCAATATCAATAAGTGGGTTTTCTGATAATTTTTATTTTTGTGGATTTCTTCCAGAAAAACAAATTCAAGTTAAAAAATTATTTAAAAATTTATCTTTACTTGATAGCTCAATAGTTTTTTTTATCTCACCAAATAAGCTTGATAAAAGAATAGTTGATATAAAAGAATTTTTTTTAGATAGAAATATTGTTATTTGTAGAGAAATTACAAAATATCATGAAGAATATATTAGAACCTCAGTTAAAGAATTATCAAATGTTAATTTTTCAAGAAAAGGTGAGGTAACAGTTGTTATTTCTGAAGCAAATAAATCAAGATTAAGTTTTAAAGAACTTCAAGAATCAGATAAAAAAAAAATTAATAAATTAATAAATAAAATGTCAATCAAAGATATTGTAAAAAAAGTTTCACAGGATAGAGAAATTCCAAAAAAAATTATCTATAATTATTGTCTTAATTTTAAAAATGAAAATTAAAAAAATTATAATTTTAATTAGTTTAGTGTTCATTTCGGGTTGTGTTGGATACTCCTCTACAGGAGTTTTTGGAACTGGGGTATCAATTGCATTAGACCCTAGAAGTCTTGGAACACAAATAGATGATTCTATAATGCAACAAAATCTTAGAGCGAGATTAATATCAGCAGACAAAAGCTATATAATTTCAGTAAAAACTAAAATTCTTGATGGGAGGATCTTTCTTACAGGCAAAGTAAATTCTGTTGAAGATAAACTAAAAATTACAAAGTTGGCTTGGGAAATAAAGGGAGCAAGATCAGTAAAAAATGATTTACAAATTAAAGAAAAATTTGATTTTAAAAGATCTGCAAAAGATCTTCTTATAACCTCACAACTGAGAGCAGCTATAATAGGTAACAAAAAAATTAAATCAGTTAACTACAATATCGATACTTATAAAAAAATTATTTATATTTATGGTATAGCTCAAAACGAAACAGAAAGAGATGAGGTTACTAAAGAAGCCAAGCAGATTCTAGATGTTGAAGATGTAATTACTAGTATATTTTTAGTTGATGATCTTAGGGTTGTTAAAAAATAAATATAATATTAATTTGTCTTTTTATAATCTATTATTCCAGCAGAATAAGCTGCTACAGATGCCAAATTTAATATTTCAGAAGTAGAGGATCTTAGTGGTGCAATTTCTATTGGTTGAGCAAGACCTATTAATAGTGGACCAACAACTTTAGCACCTCCTAATGATTTCATAATTTTATATGAAATTGCTGCACTATGTTGACCCGGCATAATTAAAATATTTGCATTTCCTACTATTTCTGAAAATGGGTATAAATCAGAATATTCATCATTAAGAGCTACATCAGGCTGCATGTCACCATCAAATTTAAAATCTACTTTTCGATCTTTTAATATTTCTACAGCATCTCTTATATGCTTTGTTCTACTAGTAATTGGTTGACCAAATGTTGAATGAGATAAAAAAGCAACTTTAGGATCAAATCCAAATAATCTCACAACTCTTGCTGACGATATTGCTATGTTAGCTAACTCTTCAGAGGAAGGGTATTCATTAACTGAAGTATCTCCAATAAAAACAGTTTTGCCCTTGCTAACAACCATATTTAATCCAAACATAATTTCTCCCTTTCTCGGAGGAACTACCTTTTTAATTTTTTCTAATGATTGAGAATATCTTCTAGTATTCCCTGTTACCATTGCGTCTGCATCTCCACATTCGACCATACATGATGACCAAATAACTCTGTCATTTCGTATCATTCTATCGCAATCTCTCTCAAGCAAACCCTGATCTCTTTGCATCTTCTTAAAAAGAAATTTTGCATATTTTTCTCTCAATTTTTTATTTGTAGAATTAACAATTTTTATATCTAGATTTTCTCCATACCCAATTTCTTTCAGCCTTTGTTTGACAACATTTTCTTTTGCAACAATTATTGGAGTTCCTAGGCCACCATTTTTAAATGCTATTGCAGCCTTAAGTGTATTTTCATCCTCACCATCAGCAAATACAACTGTTTTTGGATTTTTTTTAACCTTAGAATTTATCCCTTGTAGAATGGTTACTGAGGGATCCAATCTTTGTTTCAATTGTTCTGAGTATAAATTAAAATTTTCTATTTTTTTTCTAGCAACTCCAGTTTTAATTGCAGCTTTTGCTACTGCCACTGGGATTACACTTATTAGCCTTGGATCGAATGTAGATGGAATAATATAATCTTTTCCATATTTAGGTCTGTCTCCTCCCATTGCTGCTGCAACTTCATCAGGAACTCTTTCTCTAGCTAATTTAGCAATTGCATTAGCTGCAGCAATCTTCATCTCTTCATTTATTGTTTTTGCCCTTACATCTAGTGCCCCTCTAAATATATAAGGAAAACCAATTAAATTATTAACTTGATTTGCATAATCTGATCTTCCAGTTGCTATTATTGCATCTTTTCTAATCTTATAAGCCTCCTCTGGTAAAATTTCTGGATCAGGGTTAGCGCATGCAAATATAATTGGGTTTTTTGCCATTTGTTTAATCATTTCTTTTTTTAGAATTCCAGCTGACGACAATCCTAAAAAAACATCTGCATTTTTTAACGCATCATTTAAAGTTTTGCTTTTTGTTTTTTTTGCGTACTTTAATTTCCACTTGCTCAATCCTTTTCTATCAAAATTAATTACTCCTTTACTGTCTATCATTGTTAAATTATTTTTTTTTACTCCCAATTTTAAAAATAGATCTGAGCAAGCCATTGCAGATGCTCCAGCACCATTTACAACAACCTTTATTTTAGAAATTTTTTTTTTTGTAATATGTATTGAATTAATTAGTGCTGCTGAGGTTATTATTGCTGTTCCGTGTTGGTCATCATGGAACACAGGTATATCAAGTATTTCTTTTAAATTTTCCTCAATTATAAAACATTCTGGGGCAGCGATATCTTCAAGATTAATACCTCCAAAACTGACAGCAAAATTTTTTATACTATTAACTATTTCCTTAGGATCTTTGCTATCAATTTCTAAATCAATAGCATCTATATCTGCAAATCTTTTAAATAATACTGCTTTACCTTCCATTACAGGTTTTGATGCAATTGCTCCTAAGTTTCCTAATCCCAAAATTGCAGATCCATTGCTAATTACAGCAACTAAGTTGCCCTTAGTTGTGTAATCGTATGCTTTTTCTGGGTTCCTATAAATTTCTTTAACTGGTACTGCAACACCCGGAGAGTATGCTAAAGCTAAGTCCCTCTTTGATGTCATTGGTTTTGATGAATTTATCTCAATCTTGCCAGATTTATTTGAATTGTGAAATTCTAGAGCCTCTTTGTCTGAATAATGTTCAATTTTATTTTTTTTCATTAGCTAAATTAAATATACTATTAAGGTAAATTTAGGACTAATATGATTTATGAACCTCATTAAGTCAACAAGCACATTTAGTGTATTTATTTTGCTTAGTAGAGTTCTAGGTTACGTAAGAGACTTTTTTATAGCAATATATCTTGGTTCAGGACCTTTAGCAGATGCCTTTTTTGTAGCCTTTAGAATTCCAAATACTTTCAGAAGATTATTTTCAGAAGGAACTTTTAACGCAGCATTTGTTCCATCTTATTCTTCAGAACTTCTTAAAGGAAAAAAAAAAGCAAACACGTTTGCGAATACGATTTTTAATTTATTGATATTAGGGCTGTTCTTTACAATCCTAATAATAGAAATATTCATGCCAGCATTTATTAAAATAATTGCACCAGGTTTTTCAAATGACCCACAAAAATTAAATATTGCAATTGATTTAACTAGAATTACGTTTCCATTCTTATTTTTTATTAGCCTTGGATCATTTTTTTCAGCAATTTTAAACTCTCATAATAAATTTGCAGCTGCAGCTGCAGCGCCAATTATTCTTAATTTAATGTTAATAATTTGTCTTTTATATACCGAAAATTTAAATGATAATTTGGTTTATTACTTATCATATGCAGTCACTCTTGCTGGTCTTCTTCAATTTATTTTTTTATTAATATTTGTTAAAAAATATTTTGTAATAAACATAAATTTTAATTTAAAAATAAATAAGAAAGTCAAAAACTTTTTTAGTAAACTTTTACCAAGCATATTTTCATCTGGTGTAACTCAAATAAATATCTTGATTGGAACAATTATTGCATCATTTCAAGCAAGTGCTGTTTCGTATTTGTATTATGCTGATAGAATTTATCAAATAAATTTAGCCATTGCTGGTATTGCAATAGGTACAGTAATACTCCCAAACTTAAGTCGACATATCAAAAGTAATAACTCAATAAAAACTATAGAACTACAAAATAAAGCTTTAGAGCTCAGCTTGTTTTTAAGTTTACCAGCATCACTTGCTCTCATGGTTGGCTCAGAACAAATTACATCTGCATTGTTTGGATATGGCTCTTTCGACGAGGTAAGTGTTAGCAACTCTGCAAAAGCGTTATTCTATTTTTCTATAGGGCTTCCAGCATTTTCTTTAATCAAAATATTTTCGACTTTTTTATTTGCAAGAAATGATACTAAAACACCATTTAAGTATTCCTTAGTTTCTGTAATTTTAAATATTGTGATTAGTCTAACATTTTTTTCAAAGGTTGGTTTCATTATTATACCAATCGCAACCACAATCTCCTCATGGTTTAATGGGATTATTTTATTAGTTTTCGTTATTAACAAAAATTTCTTTAAATTTAGCTCAAATTTTATTATTCAAGTTTCAAAAATTATTATCTCAAATTTAATTGCAATTTTAATATTTTACTTTTTAATAAATTTTTTAGACAACTCATTACATTATGAAAATAATTTTAAATTTATTTTTATTGTTTTGATTATTTTATTAACTTTTGTCTCATACGTTGGAGTATCAATTATTATAAAAACCTTTAAAATCTCAGATATTAATTTAAAGTATTAATTAATGTCCAAAAAAATATTTTCTGGTGTTCAGCCCACAGGTAATCTTCATTTAGGAAACTACCTTGGTGCTATAAAAAATTTTGTTGATTTAAATAATGATATTCAAAATGAATGTATATTTTGTGTTGTAGATTTACATGCAATAACTATTAAACAAGATAAAGATCAATTAAGTAATAATATTCGAGAAACTGCTGCAACATTTATAGCTAGTGGTATTGATCCTGCTAAAAGCATTATTTTTAACCAATCAAAAGTTCACGCCCATGCTGAGGGCTCTTGGATATTGAGTTGTTTGGCACCGATGGGGTGGTTAAATAGAATGACACAATTTAAAGAGAAAGCTGGTAAAGATAAGGAAAAGGCTTCTGTGGGTCTATATATTTATCCAATATTAATGGCTAGCGACATACTTCTTTATGATGCCACACATGTTCCTGTTGGAGAAGATCAGAAACAACACTTAGAACTAACAAGAGATATTGCACAAAAATTTAACAAAGATTTTAATTGCGATGATTTTTTAAAAGTTCCAGAACCATTAATAAAAAAAAGTTTTGCAAGGATTATGAGTTTAAAAGATGGTTTAAAAAAAATGAGCAAATCAGATCCATCTGATCTTAGTAGAATTAATTTAACTGACACCAAAGACGAAATTATAAATAAAATTAAAAAAGCAAAAACTGATTCTTTTCCAATTCCCAACGAGGAGAAAAAACTAATAGATAGACCTGAAGCTGAAAATTTACTTGGAATTTATTCTAGTATCTCAAATCAAACTTTAGATAAAACATTGAATGAATTTGGAGGTAAAAATTTTTCAGATCTAAAAAGAGATTTAGCTGAAATTTTATCAAATAAAATTTCTCCAATCTCTAATGAGATAAAAAAATTGATTAATGATCAAGAATATCTAGATAAAGTTCTCTCACAAGGAGCAAGTAAAGCAGAGGAAATTGCTGGAAAAAAGATTGAAGAAATGAAGAATATAATAGGTTTTTAAAATTCTTTAAATTTCAGAATTAATAGATATAAAAACGTTATGTTTATACAAACACAAGAAACACCAAACCCGAATTCTCTAAAATTTTTACCAGGTAAAAAAGTGTCAAATGATGGACCTTATGAATTCTTAAATGAGAACCAAACAGAAATTCCAATATTAAAAAATATTCTATCGATAAATGGTGTTACAGGAATATTTTTAAGTGAAGATTTTATATCAATTAATAAAAACCAAGATGAAAAATGGGAAAATATTAAGCATATAGTGATTTCACATCTTAATGAATACTATGATGAAGGTCATGAATTTATCATTAATAAAAAGACAGAATTACAGCAAAATAACGATTACAGTGAAATTGAGAAAAAAATAATAAAAATTTTAGAGACTAAAATTAGGCCAGCTGTTGCAAGAGATGGAGGTGATATTACATTTAAGAAATTTAAAGATGGAAAAGTTACAGTTATGTTAAAAGGTAGCTGTTCAGGATGCCCGTCTTCAACCTTAACTTTAAAACAAGGTGTCCAAAATCTTCTTTGTCATTATATCCCAGAAGTTAAAGAAGTTTTAGCTGTATAATATCTTTTTTATCAATTATAAGAATTTAAAAGATACATGAAAAAAAAAAATTTAAAAAAAAAACAAGATAATAGTAATTTAAATTTTTTTAAAACTTTATTAACAAGTCTAGTTGTAATCCTTATATTCTCAGTTTTACCCAACTTAATCAGTTTTATGAAAATTAATTTAAAATCAAACGAAGTTGTTTTTAATTCTTCAAAACAAAATTTTGATGAAATATTAGACAAACAGAAAAAAAAAAATAAAATAATTAAAGACTCAATTAAAGACAGATATTCATGGAATATCTTTGAAGATATTGATGTTTTTGGAAAGAATGAAGAAGATGAGGACCCTCAAAGGCTAAGTGCCTCAACAATTGAGGAATTATTTAAAGATAATGGATATGATCTTGATACTGTTAAAAAAACTAAGTTAGTTAATGCAGGAAATCAATTAACAAAACTTCCTAAAGAACTAAAAAATATCGAAAGCCCAAAAAAAAGAAAAAAACTATTTATTAAAATTGTATTACCATTGATTATTGAGGAAAACCTCAAAATAAGATTTGATCGAAAAAAACTTTTTGAAATTTTAAATAAAAGTAATACCTCGACAATTGAAAAAGCTTGGCTTGAACTGAAATTTAAACAGTATGGTGTAAATAATAATGATTTAACAGAACTTAAAATAAGAATGGATGAAATTCCAGTTTCACTCGCAATAGCACAAGCAGCAAAAGAAACTGGTTGGGGAAGCTCGAGGTTTGCGCAAGAAGGCAATGCATTATTTGGACAATGGACATGGTCAGGTGAAGGTATAAAGCCTTTAGAAGTCGAAAAAGATCAAAAACATAAAGTCGCAAAGTTTAAAATTTTAAAAGCTTCAGTAAGAGCCTATCAAAGAAACTTAAATACACATTCTAGTTATAAAGAATTTAGAATTGAAAGAGCTATTCAAAGAGATAATGATCAAAAATTAGATAGTTTGAAACTTGTTAAATTTTTAGAAAAATATGCTGAAACAGGAAAAGAATATACCGAAATTCTTAAAAAAATTATTAATCAGAATTCTTTAACGGATTTTGATGATGTAGATATTTTACCGACAAGTTTAAAAATGAAAAACTTAATTTAAAGTAAACTGGCTTCCAAACCATCTCCATCCATCTTTGTCTTGCATTGAACAATTAATTCTCCCTCTTCTTGGTAAAAATTTTTCCATAAAAATAACTTCAATTTTATTTTCTTTATATTTAAGTTTAGAATTTTTCCATTCGCCACCTTCATTTGAAAAGCAATTTATTTTATCAATCTTAGGCTGATCCTTAAAAAATTCTATTACTAGCTCTGGTGGATTATTAGTATCTAATAAAAATTTTTCTTCTGGAATTATATCTTTATACTGAATTGGAAGAAGATTTATTAAAAAATTAAATCTTTCTAAATCTCCATATTTTTCATTTATTGGAAATCTAGGTAATTCATATTTATCTTTATTTAAATCTATAACACCTGAATGTTGGCCAAAAGCGTAATCAAAATTCTTAGTGATGTAGTTTTTTTGCTCTAAAGTGTATTCCCCAAAAGGATATGAAAAAAACTTAGAATTATAGCCAAGTTTATTTTCAAATATTTTTATAGATTTAATAATATCTTCTTCAAATTTTTCAAAATTATATTTTACCAAGTATTCATGTGAATGAGAGTGATTTCCAATAAATACGAAATCTTCTTTTGATATCTCTAAAATTTCATCCCAATTCATATAGCCTTTTTTACCAACTGATTCAGTTGAGACAAATAAAATAAATGGAATTTTGTCTTTTTTAAGTATTGGCCATGCATTCAAATAAAAAGAAGAAAATGCATCATCGATTGTGATTAAAATTTTTTTCTCTTTGCTTACCTTGTTAAATTCTAATTCAAAGTTTTTTGGATTTAAAATAGAAAAATTATTTTCCCTAATAATATTTAGATGTTTTTTGAATACATCAATTTTTATATTAGTTGAGGGATACTTATTTTCTTCAAATCTATGATACATCAAAGCCAAAATTCCCTTTTCTTCAGGTTCATATTTTTTGTTTACAGTTTCTGCATAAGCATTTAAAAAAAATAAATAAATGAAGATAAATTTAATAATTGATGCGGCTAATGATAAAATTGTTTTTGTGATCATTGCTGATAAACAATCATATACTAGCAGACATATAAACAGTAGAGAAAACTTTGATAAGTTTATGGAATTAATTATTAAATTTTTAAACAAAAAAAAGTTGAAGGTAAGTGATATTGAAAGAATTTTCGTCAATTTAGGGCCTGGTAAATTTACCAGTCTTAGGATTTCTTTATCAGTAGCTAAAGCTATTTCATTAGTAAATAGTGCTGTTTTAATTGGTTTTAAATCTCAGGATTTAATTAATAGGAATTACAAAAATTTAATTAAATTAGGTAAAAATAAAAGTTTGATAAAACCTATATATTCGAGTTAGAATAAATTATGTCTGAAACTATTGAGCAAATTTGCCAAAAGAAAGGCGTTAAACTTACTGATCAGAGAAAAATAATTGCTAAAGTTTTATCTGAGTCAAAAAAAGTTTATGGTGAGTCTGATCATCCAGATGTTGATGAATTATACCAAAGAGTATCTAAGCTAGACTCAAAAATTAGTATTGCTACAGTTTATAGAACAGTGAAGCTATTTGAAGAGTCAGGAATACTTACTAAGCACGATTTCAAAGGTGGAAAAGCAAGATACGAGACGTTAGTTGAAAGTCATCACGATCATCTTATTGATATTAAATCTGGAGAAATTATTGAGTTTGTTGACGAAGAAATAGAAAAATTACAAAAAAAAGTTGCTGAAAAGTATGGATATAACTTGGTAGATCACAAATTAGAGCTTTATGGAATTAAAAAAAATAAATGAAAAGAATTTCAGAGTTTTTTTAAAAATTAATATATGGTAAATGGAAAAATCTTCATAAAAACTTTTGGTTGTCAAATGAATGAATATGATTCTAATAGAATCTATGACTCTGTTAGCAAGTTAGGCTATGTAAAGACAACAAACCAATCCAATGCAGATTGTTATGTTTTAAATACATGTCATATACGTGATAAAGCCAAAGAAAAAGTTTATCACGAAATTGGTAGAGTTAAAAAATTATATAGAGATAAAAAAAAACCAATAATGATCATTGCAGGATGTGTTGCACAAGCTGAAAATGAAGAAATGGTGAAGAGAGAGCCATTCATAGATATTGTATTAGGACCTCAGTCTTATCATAAAGTTAATGACCTATTAAAAAATCACATTGTAAGTTTAAAGCAAGAAGAAACAGAGTTTGATACTATTTCAAAGTTTGGATATTTTGATCAAATAAAAAATAATAATAGTAAAATATCAGCTTTCTTAACTATTCAAGAGGGATGCGATAAGTTTTGCCATTTTTGTGTAGTGCCCTACACAAGAGGACCTGAATATTCCAGACCATTTGATAAAATTATATCTGAGGCTGAGCAATTATTAGAAAATGGTGCTAAAGAAATCACATTACTTGGTCAAAATGTTAATGCTTATTCATATAAAAAAAATTCTAAAGAATTTAGAGTCTCTCATCTTATAAAATATCTAGATCAGTTTTCAGAATTGGAGAGAATAAGATATACGACATCGCACCCTAGAGATATGACTGATGATTTAATTGATTGTTATTCGTATAGTAAAAAATTAATGCCTTTTGTTCACTTACCTATTCAAAGTGGTTCTGATAAGATTTTGGAGTTAATGAATAGAAAACATACGGTCGATGATTATTTAAAAGTTTACGAAAGATTAAAGAAAATCAATTTGGAGATAGAATTTTCTAGCGATTTTATAATTGGTTATCCTGGTGAAACCCAAAAGGATTTTGAGGATACATTTAATCTGATAAAGAAAATAAAATTTATTAATTCATTTTCTTTCATTTTTAGTCCAAGACCTGGAACAAAAGCTTCAAAATTAGAATTGATTAATAAAAATGTTGCTAAAGAAAGATTGACGTTAATTCAAGAGGAATTATTTAATAATCAAATTGAACTTAATAAATCTTTGGAAAATGATGCAATTGAAGTACTGGTTGAAAATAAAATGGAAAAACAAAATAAATTATTTGGAAGAAATAAATATATTTCACCTGTAATTTTTCACGGAGATGAGAGTAATATTGGAAAAGTTGTAAAAGTAAAAATTCAAAAAAGTAACCAAAACACATTATTTGGCGTACTAGATAAAAAAATGAAAGCTGCCTAAATTGAAAAATATAACCAAGAAAAATATTATATCAGAATTAAAATATGTTTATTCTGAAAATAATACTTTAAGTATAATATTTCAGAATAATGATTTATTACTTGGTGTAGCAGGTGAGTTTAATACTAACTTAAAAGAATTAGAGAAAATCACAAAAACTAGCTTGTATTCAAGAGGTAATTCTATTTTAGTAAAAAGTGATCCAGAAAAAAATAATTTAATCAAAAATGCTATACAATTTTTGTCTGATCAATTTTTAAATAATGGAACAATTGAAAAAAAAGATATAATTTCTTCTATAAATGAATTTATCATAAATGAAAAAAATAATTCTGAAAAAAAAGTAGAATATATAATTAAAACTCCAAAAAAATCTGTAATACCAAGGTCTGAGAGACAGAAAGATTATGTTAGAGCGCTAAAGGAATCAGACATAATTATTTCAGCTGGTCCAGCTGGAACTGGTAAAACTTTTTTAGCAGTTGCTGTAGCACTAACAATGTTATTGGATAAAAAAATAGAAAGAATTATTTTATCTAGACCTGCTGTTGAGGCTGGAGAAAGACTTGGATTTTTACCTGGAGATATGAGAGAGAAAGTAGATCCATACCTAAGACCATTGTATGATTCTTTGTACGATTTATTAGATTTTGAAAAGATACAAAAAAAAATTGAAGTGGGCGATATAGAAATAGCTCCTCTAGCATTCATGAGAGGTAGGACTTTAAAAAATTCATTTGCAATTCTTGATGAAGCACAAAACGCAACTGACACTCAAATAAAAATGTTCTTAACTAGAATAGGAGAAAATTCAAAGATTGTAATTAATGGAGATCCGTCACAAATTGATCTACCTAATAAATCGCAATCAGGCCTAAATAGATCAAAAAAATTACTCGGACATTTGAATGAAATTTCGGTAGTTGATTTTGATCACAAAGATGTGGTCAGGCATCCTCTTGTATCTAAAATAGTTAAGGCATATTCCGATCAAATTTCTGACAGATGATAAAGGCCAATGTAATATCTGGTCATTCAAATTGGAAAAGATTTTTAATAAAACCAAATGACTATTTAAAAAAAAGACTTAATAAGTTGTCTAAAGCGCCTTCATTTAAGAGAAAAAACCATGAATTCTCAATACTTTTATCAAATAATAAAGAAATGAAAAAATTGAATCATCAATTTAGAAAAAAGAACAAAATTACAGATGTTCTGTCATTTCCAACCAAAATAAAAAACAAAAAAAAAATATATGTGGGCGACATAGCAATTAGTTTTGAAATTATTAAAGAGAGATCAAAAAAAACGAATTTTTTTATGGAGTTTGATAAATTGTGGATACATGGCTATCTTCACTTAATTGGCTATGATCACAAGAAATATAAAGATTTTAAAAAAATGTTTAAAAAAGAAAAATTAATCTTGAAATATTTTCACTAAGAAAATTGACTTTTTTATATAAATATAAAATTTTATTATTCTTATTTGTATTTTCACTAGGTTTTTTATCTTCTTTTAGCCTTCCTCCTTACAATTTATTTTATCTTAATTTTTTTTCTTATCCAGCACTCTTGTGGGTATTGTTGTTAAATTCAAAAAATAAAATTATTTCATTTAATCTTGGCTGGACATTTGGGTTTGGTTATTTTATTTCTAATTTATACTGGTTAACAAATTCTCTTACATTCGAAGATGCTTTTAAAACTTTGATACCGTTTGCACTAATTTTAATACCATTATTTTTAGGATTATTTTATGGAATTTCAACTTTGGTTTTTTCCTTATTAAAACCAAAAAAAAATATTTTATCAATTTTAATATTGGCTACTACCTTATCTTTATTTGAATATCTAAGAAGTTTTATGTTTGGAGGTTTTCCTTGGAACTTAATCTCTTTTAGTCTTATTAATTACTTAGAATTTATCCAAATACTTTCTATAATAGGAACTTATGCTTTTAACTCAATTATAATTTTAGTATTTTTAATGCCAACTATATTATTTTTTAATCTCAAAAAAAATATAAAGCTAACTATATTTTTTCTTTCAATTATACTTTTTTCTGTCAATCATTTTTGGGGTAAATCAAATCTAAGACAATACGAATTAAAAGAAAAAATAGATTTAGGTTTTACTGTTAAAATAATTTCTCCAAAAATAAATATTAAAAGATTTTTTCAAAATGAGGATCCTGTTGAATTTATCTCAGAATTAATTTATATATCAAAACCAAATCCATCAAATAAAACAATATTTATTCTACCAGAAGGTATCCTTTCCAGTGTTTATTTTGAGGATCTTATGAAATATAAGAATCTTTTTTCTAATAGTTTTTCAAAAAATCACAAGATTATTTTAGGCATGAATATTTATGAGGACGAAAAAATTTATAATTCTCTTTTAGTACTTAATAATGAGCTAAAAGTTTTAGATAAATATTATAAAAATAAATTGGTGCCATTCGGAGAATTTTTACCATTTGAAAAAATATTACAAAATTTTGGATTTAAAAAAATTACACAAGGTTATCAGTCATTTTCTGCAGATGATCGTAGGGGTTTAATTAAGCTGAATAATTATAACTTTTTACCACTCATTTGTTATGAGGTAATTTACTCTGGCAAAATTAATAAAGGTGAAAAAAATTACGATTTTATTTTAAATATATCTGAAGATGGTTGGTTTGGAAATTCTATTGGTCCTCATCAGCATTATTCTCATTTAATTTTTAGATCAATAGAGGAAGGTAAAGCTGTTATACGTTCTGCAAACAATGGTATTTCAGCATATATAAGTCCAAAGGGCCAGGTATTTGATAAGATTTTACCCACTAATAAGGGTTTTATTGAATTTAGATCTTTTAAAAAGTCTGATAAAACTATCTTTAGTTCACAAGGTAATAAGATCTTCTTTTATTTTCTCTTCATTTATATTAGTTTAATTTTTTTTTTAAAACTACGGGAGAATAAATGAAGAAAAATTTCTTATTTACAAGTGAGTCAGTGTCCGAAGGACACCCAGACAAGGTTTGTGACAGAATTTCAGATATGGTTGTGGACACTTTTTTAGCATCAGAGCCCCAAGCAAGAGTTGCTTGTGAAACTTTAACAACAACAAACAAAGTTGTATTAGCTGGAGAAGTAAGAGGACCTGAAATTAAAGAGGATGAACTAATTTCAAAAGTGAGAGATTGTATTAAAGATATAGGCTACGATCAAGATGGCTTTTCTTGGAAAGAACAAACAAAAATTGAGGCTCATTTACACTCACAGTCAGCTGATATTGCTATGGGTGTAGATTCTGCAGGAAATAAAGATGAAGGCGCTGGAGACCAAGGAATTATGTTTGGTTACGCTTGTAATGAAACAGATGTTTTAATGCCAGCCCCAATTCATTACTCACATAAAATTTTAAGATTGATGGCTGAAGATAGAAAATCAGGGAAGCTTAATGGAATAGAACCAGATTCAAAAAGTCAAATTACTATTGAATATAAAGAGGGTATGCCTGCAGCTGTAACATCAGTAGTTATATCTACCCAACATTCCAAAGATGTTAGCTTAGCGCAAGTTAAAGAGCTTTGTATGCCTTACATAGAAAGATCTATTCCTAAAAATTTATTGGGAAGTCTTAATGAAAAGGAAATTTACATAAATCCAACTGGGAATTTTGTAATAGGTGGACCTGACGGGGATAGTGGTTTAACAGGTAGAAAAATTATTGTTGATACTTATGGTGGAGCTGCACCACATGGAGGAGGTGCATTTTCCGGTAAAGATCCAACAAAAGTCGATAGATCAGCTGCTTATGCATCAAGATATTTAGCAAAAAATATTGTTGCATCAAAAATTTCAGATAAATGTTTAATTCAACTAGCTTACGCAATTGGAGTATCAAAGCCCCTGTCAATATATGTAGACTTGTTTGATAATGATGAAGAAAAGAATATGCATGTAGAAAAACTCATCAAAGAGAATTTTGATTTAAGCCCAAGAGGTATTAGAGAAATGCTTGGATTGAATAAAGCTATATATGAAAAAACAGCAGCTTATGGACACTTTGGGAGAGTGCCTGAGAGCGATGGATCATTTTCATGGGAAAAAACTGATAAATCTGAGGTTTTTAGCAAGTAAATATTGTTGAAAACCAACAAAAAATAACTATATATTTCAAGAACATTGTTGAAATTTCAAAATGGGCTAAGGCCCATTTTTTTTTGGTTAAAGATAAAATATGTTGAATAGAAGAGCTGATAAACTAGAATTATTGAGAATTGCAGAAGCTGTAGCATTAGAAAAATCTATCGATAAAGAACTTATCATAGGTTCAATGGAAACAGGTATTGCTAAAGCTGCGAAGTCGAAATTTGGATCAGATAATGAAATAAAGGTAGAAATTGATAGAGATAACGGGGACATAGGCATATTTAGGAAATTATTGATAGTTGAAAAACCAGAAAATTCAAACCTAGAAATCACTTTAGAAGATGCAATAAAGTTAAATCAAGTTAATAAAGATAAGAAAATCGGCGATGAGGTTCTTCAGCCGCTGCCATCTTTTGATTTTGGAAGAATTGCAGCACAAACTGCAAAGCAAGTAATAAGCTTTAATGTAAGAGAAGCTGAAAGAGAAAGACAATACAACGATTTTATTGATAAAAAAGATACTATTTTAAGTGGAATTGTAAAAAGACTTGAATTTGGAAACGTAATTGTTGATTTAGGGAGAACAGAGGCAATTATTCAAAAAAACGAAATGATACCAAGAGAAAATATTAAAGCTGGAGATAGGGTTAAAGCGTATTGTCTTGATGTTAGAAGGGAACCCAGAGGTCAACAAATCTTTCTTTCTAGAGCACATCCGAAATTTATGGATAAACTTTTTATACAGGAAGTCCCAGAAATTTATGATGGATTAATTGAAATTAAATCATCATCAAGAGATCCAGGTAGTAGAGCAAAGATATGTGTAAAAGCTATTGATACATCATTAGATCCAGTAGGAGCATGTGTAGGTATGAGAGGTAGTAGAGTTCAGGCTGTAGTAAACGAGCTTCAAGGTGAAAAAATAGATATAGTTAATTGGTCTGAGGATCCAGCTGTTGTAGCAGCTAATGCATTATCACCAGCAGAAGTTCAAAGAGTTAATGTTGATAATGAAGCAAGAAAACTAGATGTTATTTTGACTGAAGAGAATCTAAGTAAAGCTATTGGTAGACGAGGGCAAAATGTTAGATTAGCAACAAAATTATTAAACTATGAAATTAATATTATGACAGAGCAAGAGGACTCTGAAAGAAGACAGTTAGAATTTAAAGAAAAAACTGACTCTATAGTAAAAAATCTTGAACTTGACGAAACTTTAGGCCAACTTTTAGTTGCAGAAGGTTTTTCCTCAATTGATGAAATCAAAGATAGCTCACTAGAATCACTAATGAAAATCGAGGGTATTGAGGAAGATACGGCTAAAGAACTTGTTGAAAGAGCAAAAGAATTTCATGAAAAAGATCAAGAAGAAATTTCAAAAAGAATCAAAGATCTTGGACTAGAGAATGATTTGATTAACCACGAAGGACTAACACCAGGAATGCTTGTAACTTTAGGAGAACAAAAAGTTTTGACTTTAATAGATTTGGCAGATCTTGCATCTGATGAACTAACAGGAACTTTTGATATTGTTAAAGGAGAGAGAGTTAAAATTAAAGGATATCTGGAAGACTTTGCGCTATCTAAACAAGAGGCTGATAATTTAATAATGTCAGCAAGAGACAAAGTTTATAAAGATTGAAAGATGGGTAATGGAAAAAAAAAAATTAAAATTGTCAATATCGGGAAGTTCGAAAAAAACTTTTAGTAGTATAGAAGAAGCCAAATCAAAGTCTAAAAATACTGTTGTTATTGAGAAAAAAAACTCAAAGTTTGCGGGAAAATCTCAATTTTCAAGACAAAGTAATAATAATTTTAGATCAAATAATAATATTTCTTCTAAACCAAACAATTTCTCACGACCATCAACTCAAATTTCCTCAGATTTTGAGAAAAGGAAATTAGCGGAGCAAAGAGCCACAAGAAGACTGAAGGGAGAAGTTTCACAAAAAGACAATAAATCTAATCGAATTACTGGTAAAAGGAGAGAGTTAAAATTAACTATTTCTAGAGCCTTAAGTGAGGACCATGTAGAAGCAAAGTCAAGGAGTTTGGCATCTTTAAAAAGAGCAAAGCAAAAAGAAAACCGAAATTTAAATCAAACAGATGGAAAAGAGAATTTTCAACAAGTAAAAAGAGAAGTTAACCTTCCTGAGGTAATAACGATAAGAGAGCTCGCAAATAGAATGGCTGAGCAATCAAGTAGCATTATTAAGCACTTACTCGGAATGGGTGTAACAGTAACAATTAATCATACAATAGATGCAGATACGGCTGAATATTTAGTTAAAGAATTTGGCCATAATCCAATTCGTGAGAAAAAAGCCGAGGAAATAATAGAAAAAATAAAAGAAGTAAAATCAGAAAATTTAAAAAATAGACCTCCAATTGTAACTGTTATGGGTCATGTTGATCATGGAAAAACTTCAGTGCTTGATGTTCTAAGAGAGGCAAATGTAGTTTCAGGTGAATTCGGTGGTATTACTCAACATATAGGAGCTTATCAAATTAATCACCAAAATAATAAAATTACATTCATTGATACTCCAGGGCATGCTGCTTTTACTGAGATGAGAGCAAGAGGTTCTAAGCTTACAGATATAGTTGTATTGGTTGTAGCAGCAGATGATGGTGTTAAACCACAGACTGTTGAATCAATTAAACATGCAAAGGCTGCAAAAGTACCAATAGTTGTAGCTATAAATAAGTGTGATCTACCAGAGGCAGATCCAAAAAAAATAAAAAATCAATTGCTAGAATATGAATTAATAGCCGAAGAATTATCTGGAGATACTTTGATGGTAGAAATATCTACTAAGACTAAAAATAATTTAGAGAAGTTAGTTGAGTCTATTTTGTTACAGGCTGAGCTATTAGACTTGAAAACTGATTATGAAACAAATGCAAAAGGTATAGTTTTAGAATCAAAGATTGACATCGGAAGGGGACCAGTTGCAAATATAATTGTTACTGCTGGAACTCTAAAAAAAGGAGATTACTTTGTTAGTGGATTGAAATGGGGAAAAATAAGAGCAATTATAAATGATCATGGAAAAAACATTGAAATTGCAGAGCCTGCTACTCCAATAGAGATAATTGGTATTAATGGTGCAGCAAAATCTGGAGATGATTTTATAGTTTTGCCAACTGAAAAAGAGGCCAAATCACTTTGTGAAGCTAGGGTTCAAGAGTCAAAAGATGAAAAAATACCGCTAAATTTTGTTACACAAGACTCAGCATTTCAAAATTCAATTTCAGAAGAGCTAAATATAATTATTAAATCTGATGTACATGGTTCGTCAGAGGCAATTAAAAATGCTATTGATAAAATTAAACATGACGAGGTAAAACCAAAAATACTTCTTTCAGATATAGGGATGGTAACAGAAACAGATGTAACTTTAGCAAAAGCATCACGAGCAGTAATAATTGCATTCAATGTAAAACCTAGTAAAGAGGCAAAAAAAAGGGCTGAGAATGAAAAAATTTCGATATCATCATTTAATATAATTTATGAAGTTTTAGATTTCATTAAGAATAAGATGGCAGGGTTATTGACCCCAGATGTTGAAGAGAAAATTATTGGAAGTGCTGAAATTTTAGAAATATTCAAGGTTTCAAAAGTTGGGAAAGTAGCTGGTTCAAAAGTTGTTGAGGGAGAAATAACTCAAAATTCAAGTGCAAGGGTAATAAGGGATGGAACTATAATATTTAATGGTAAAATAGGTTCTATATTTAGAGAAAAAGATCAAACAAAACAAGTTTCAGCAGGTTTAGAATGCGGGATCACTCTGAAAGATTTCGCCGACTATCAAAAAAAAGATATTATAGAAGTTTATAATTCTACAATTACTGAGAGAACAATTTAAATGAAACATTTAGGAAGACCAATTACACAACGTCAATTAAGAGTTGGAGAGATGATCAAGCAAGCTTTAGGAACTCTCTTTATAAGAGATGAGGCCAAAATAGGCAATTTTTCAACAAAAGAAATTACAGTCACTGAGGTTAGAATGTCCTCAGATTTAAAAACAGCAAAAATATTTGTGATGCCTTTAGGAGGAAAAAACTCAGATGAAACTGTAGAAAAATTAAAAATAGCATCGTTCATGATCCGAAAAGTATTATCTAAGAAAATAATTATGAAGTATTTACCTAAACTTTTCTTCGTAAAAGATAATTCTTTTGATTATGCTGAAAAAATTGAAAATTTAATCAAACAAACAAATAAATAAGGATAAAAATGAAAGAAAAAATAAAAGAACTTAAAACTCATGATAAAGATACGGGATCTTCTGAAGTTCAGATTGCTCAGTTAACTGGTAAAATTGAGAGTTTATCGAAACACGTAAAACAATTCAAAAAAGACAAACATTCATCTGTTGGTCTTTTGAGAGCAGTAAATAGAAGAAAAAAATTATTAGACTATTTAAAGAAAAATAATATGGAGTCTTATAAGGCAGTATTAACAAAACTTAATTTAAGGAAATAAATGTTTAAAGTAATAAAAAAAGAAATAGAAGTAGCTGGAAAAAAAATAAGTTTAGAAACAGGAAAAATAGCAAGACAAGCCGATGGAGCAATCATAGCTCAGTGTGGTGAGACAGTAGTGTTAGCAACAGTAGTTGGAGCAAAAAAAGTAAATCCAGATACGGATTATTTTCCATTGTCAGTCAATTACCAAGAAAAATATTATGCAGCAGGAAAGATACCAGGTGGTTATTTTAAAAGAGAGGCAAGACCTACTGAAAGCGAAACATTAATTTCAAGATTAATTGATAGACCTATAAGACCATTGTTTCCAGATGAATTTAAAAACGAAGTACAATTATTACCAACAGTAATATCTTACGATAAAGAGAATGAAGCAGACATTTTATCTATCATTGCATCTTCAGCGGCTTTAGCAATCTCAGGAATGCCCTTTATGGGTCCTGTGGGTGCTTCTAGAGTTGGCTATATTGAAGGAAAATATGTCCTTAATCCATCTAAGACTGAATTAGAGAAGTCCAAACTAGATTTGGTAGTAGCAGGAACTAAAGATGCAGTTTTAATGGTAGAATCAGAAGCAAATGGGTTAACCGAGGAAGAGATGTTGAATGCTGTAAAATTTGGCCATGAGGGTTTCGTACCAGTTATAGAAATGATCGAGGATCTTGCAAAAGAATGTAGAAAACCAGAATGGACAGTTGAGAAAAAAGATCTTTCTGAGATAAAAAAGAAATTAGAAGAGGAATTTACTGGAGATTTAAAAAAAGCATTCTCTACAACAGATAAACAAGACAGATCAAACCAAATTTCTGAAATTACTGATAAAGCAAAAAAACTTTATGAGGAGAACGAGGATTACACAGATTTAGATGTAAATTCCCAACTTAAAAATTTAGAAAAATCGATTGTAAGAACTGATATTCTTAAAAATAAAAATCGTATTGATGGAAGAGGTCTTGCAGATGTAAGACCAATAATGTGTGAAGTAGGTATTTTACCTAGGGTACATGGATCGGCATTATTTACTAGAGGTGAAACACAAGCCATTGTAACAACAACTTTAGGCACCTCAGATGATGAACAGAGAATTGAAAGTTTAGATGGTCTTCAAAAAGAAAGATTTATGCTGCATTATAACTTTC
The DNA here is from genome assembly GCA_902549785.1 of uncultured Pelagibacteraceae bacterium. The sequence continues at coordinate 3,815 of CACCWT010000004.1, read as the reverse complement.
CTCCTTTTTCAGTTGGTGAAACTGGTAGAATTGGAACTGGTAGAAGGGAAATTGGACATGGTAAATTAGCATGGAGAGCAATTAACTCATCACTTCCGTCAAAAGAAAGTTTTCCTTATACATTTAGAATTGTGTCTGAAATCACTGAGTCAAATGGTTCATCTTCGATGGCAACTGTTTGTGGGACTTCACTTGCTCTTATGGATGCAGGTGTTCCTCTTAAAGAGCCAGTTGCTGGAATTGCAATGGGTTTAATTAAAGAGGGTGATGATTTCTCTGTTTTATCAGATATTCTTGGTGATGAAGACCACCTCGGAGATATGGATTTTAAAGTTGCAGGTACAAAAGACGGGATCACATCTTTACAAATGGATATTAAAATTACAGGAATTACATTTGAAATAATGGAGCAAGCTTTAAATCAGGCAAAAGATGGAAGAATTCATATTTTGGGTGAAATGAATAAAGCTTTAGACAAATCTAGAGACAATGTTGGAAAACATACTCCAAAAATGGAAAAGATTACTGTTGATAAAAAAGATATTGCGGCAGTCATTGGAAAAGGTGGAGCAACAATTAGAGAGATTGTTGAAAAATCTGGTGCTAAAGTTGATGTAAATGATGAAGGTGTAGTTACAGTTGCTGCTCCAGATGAAGAGTCGAGAAACATTGCTATGCAAATGATCAAAGATATAACAGCTAAAGCTGAATTAAATAAAATTTATAACGGAAAAGTTATGAAAATTATGGAATTTGGTGCGTTTGTTAATTTCCTTGGAAAGCAAGATGGACTTGTACATATTTCTGAGCTTGCAGATAAAAGAGTTGCCAAAGTAACGGATGTAGTCAAAGAAGGTGACGAAGTAAAGGTAAAAGTTATTGGATTTGATAGAGGAAAAGTTAAATTATCTATAAAGCAGGCCGCTATATAGATAAATGACCAAACCATTTATTTTAATTGCTAGAATACGTGTTAAAGAGGGCAAGGTTGAGGAGTATCTAAAGATAGCAAAAGAGGCTGATGATGCTGTTAACGCATCAGAGCCAGATATGCTTATTCATACTTTTGACCAAGATCCAACTGATCCTTTAGAATTTACTTGGAGCGAAGTTTACCGAAATAGTGAAGCTATGCTGCATCATCTAAATAATCCCCCAGTCCAAGCTTATGTTGAAAAGCACAACAAAATTGCGGATAGATTCGAAATAGAGGTCTATGGAAATATTACCGAAGAGACTATCAATGCAATAAAAGATACAAATATCCCTTTCAAGCATTTTAAAACTACTAATGTTGGTTATATTAGAAAAATATAATTACTAACTTTCTGGGATAAAAAGCAAGCAAAGACCATTGCTACAATATCTTTTTCCACCATCTGGACCATCATTGAATACATGGCCGTGGTGAGCGCCACAATTTGCACAGCTATATTCAGTCCTCTTCATGCCAAAAGAATAATCAGTTTTTGTTACAAACGCACCTGGTATTGCCTCAGTGAATGATGGCCACCCAGTTCCACTATCAAATTTTGCAGTGGACTCAAATAGTTTCACACCACAATTAGCACAATGATAAGATCCTTTTCTTTTTTCATAATTTAATTCACTAGTACCTGCACGCTCAGTACCCTCTTCAAACATTATTATTTTTTGCTCATTTGTAAGATCAGGATTAATTATATTGTATTCACTTTCATCTTTCTTTAATTTTTTTTTGAAACCAACAATGTTATTTGCTAAAGATGTTAACGGATAAAATATAAAACTTAATATAGAAGCCCCAGCAATTTTCAAAAACTTTCTTCTCACAATAATTATTTATTTGTTATTTATTTTTTTTCCCAAGCTTATTTATTAAAAATAAAGCTATTGCAGTCAATAGGGCAAAAACTTCTAGTGCATGACCTGAACCTTCAAGAATTAATTGAACAAAAATAAATATTATACAAACTACAAACCAAACTAAAATTAACATAATGATAAAATTTTAAGATATATTTTTTGGATCCGGCATTCCTACTTTATTGTAACCAGCATCAACATAGTGAATTTCACCTGTAACTCCGCCTGCCATATCACTTAGGAGATATAATGCTGAGTTTCCAACATCAATATTATCTACATTTCTCTTTAAAAAAGAATGATCTGCATTCCATTTATACAAGAATTTAGCATCCCCAATAGCTGATGCAGCCAATGTTTTTATTGGACCTGCACTTATTGCATTGACTCTTATTCCTTTAGCCCCTAAATCTCTAGCTAAGTATTTAACACTAGACTCTAAGGCTGCCTTACAAACTCCCATTACATTATAATTTGGAATAGCTTTATTCGCCTCATAGCTAAGTGTAATCATACTACCACCCTCTTTCATCACTTTTGAAGCTTCTTTTGCTACTTCAGTAAATGAAAAACATGAAATCAGCATACTTCTTAAAAAATTTTCTCTTGTTGTATTCAGATATTCTCCTGAAAGTTCAGATTTATCTGAAAAAGCAATTGCATGAACCACAAAGTCTATCTCGCCCCATTGAGATTTAACATCTTCAAATAATTTTATTACATCTTCTTTTTTTTCAACATCACAGCTAAAAGTAACATTAGAATTCAGTTTTTCTGCAAGAGGAACTACTCTTTTTTTAAGAGCATCACCTAAATACGTAAAAGCTAATTCAGCACCTGCTTCTGAAAGTTTTTGAGAAATACCCCAAGCAATAGATCTTTCATTAGCAACACCCATTATCAGTCCTTTTTTACCCTTCATTAATGACATATTAAACTTTCTCAAATACTAGAGTTGCATTTGTTCCACCAAAACCAAAACTATTAGACATGACAGTATTTAATGTTACCTCTGTTTCTGTTTTAGCAACTATTGGAAATCTTTTAGCCTCTTCATCCATTTCACTTATGTTAGCTGACCCAGTTATAAAATTATTTTTCATCATAATTAAACAATATATTGCTTCATGTACTGATGCAGCTCCTAGCGGATGACCTGATAAAGATTTAGTTGAGCTAATCTTTGGAATTTCATTTCCAAAAGCTTCTTTAACAGCATTCAATTCAGTAATATCACCAACTGGAGTAGAAGTTCCATGAGTATTTATATAATCTACTTTATTTTTTGAAGTTGCCATTGCCATTTGCATACATCTCACTGCACCTTCACCAGAAGGCGCTACCATATCATATCCATCTGAAGTTGCTCCATAACCTGTTAATTCTGCGTATATTTTAGCTCCTCTAGCTTTAGCGTGTTCATATTCCTCAAGAACTAAAACCCCTGCACCTCCAGCAATTACAAAGCCATCTCTAGTTTTGTCGTAAGCTCTTGATGCTTTCTCAGGTGTATCATTATATTTTGAAGATAATGCCGTCATAGCATCAAACATGGCTGTCATTGCCCAGTGTATCTCTTCACTACCGCCTGCAAAAACAACATCTTGTTTACCCATTTGGATAAGTTCCATAGAGTTTCCAATACAGTGTCCGCTAGTTGCACAGGCTGAACTCATTGTATAGTTTGTGCCTTTAATTTTGAAAGGAACAGCAAGTGTTGCTGAGGCGGTACTCGCCATTGTTCTTGGAACTATAAATGGTCCCATTAATTTTGGAGTCTTAGCTCTAGTTTTATCTGCTGCTAAAATAACATTTTCAATTGAAGGTCCACCTGAACCCATAACAATTCCTGTTTTGAAATTGCTTACTTCACTTTCTTCCAATCCAGAGTCTTCAATCGCCTCTTTCATTGCAATATAGTTGTAAGCAGATCCCGAACCCATAAATCTAATTGTTTTTCTATCTATATG
>CACCWT010000003.1 GCA_902549785.1 uncultured Pelagibacteraceae bacterium | reverse complement strand
TTTAAAAACAAAAAGAACAGTAAATATTGCTATCATAGGCAAATATGTAAACTTAAAAGATGCTTATAAATCACTTGATGAAGCTCTTACACATGGGGGAATTTCAAATAAAGTTAAAGTTAACTTAGTAAGAATTGAGTCAGATAAACTTGGATCAAAAGAAATTAAATCAAAATTAAAGAATGTATCAGGAATACTGATACCAGGAGGGTTCGGTAAAAGAGGAACAGAGGGAAAAATTGAGGCAATTAAATATGCTAGAGAGAGAAAAATACCTTTTTTAGGTATTTGTTTTGGAATGCAAATGGCCATGATTGAGTTTGCAAGAAATATTTTAAAAATTAAAAAAGCTGGCTCTAGTGAATTAGATAAAAATTGTTTTCCTATAATAGGATTAATTGATGAATGGAACAAAGATGGAAAAATTATAAAAGGAACTGATAAAAACCTGGGAGGAACAATGAGATTAGGTCTATATGAGGCAAAACTAAGAAATAATTCTGCCATAAAAAATATCTATAAATCTAATATGATTAAAGAGAGACACAGACATAGATATGAGGTCAATATAAATTTAATGCAAAAATTTGAAAAAAAAGGTTTGATGTTTTCAGGAATTTCTCCTGACAATCAATTACCTGAAATTATTGAAGTTAAAAATCATCCATGGTTTATTGGTGTCCAATTTCATCCAGAATTTAAATCTAGACCTTTAAATCCTCATCCTTTATTCTCATCATTTATTAAAGCTGCAAAATCTTTTAATGGAAAATAAAATAGTTAATTGTAACGGTATAGAAATTTCAAATAAGAATAAAATTTGTCTTATTTCTGGACCTTGCCAACTAGAAACCGAGCAACATGCTTTGGACATGGCAGGTAAAATTAAAGAGATCACAACAAAGTATAATATTGGATTTATTTATAAAACTTCATTTGATAAGGCTAATAGAACAAGTTTGAAAGGCAAAAGAGGAGCTGGTTTAGAAAACTCTCTCCCTGTATTTGATAAAATCAAAAAAGAAATTAAAGTGCCTGTTCTAACCGATATACATAATGAAGAACAATGTTCTCTAGTTTCTCAATACGTAGATGTTCTTCAGATACCAGCATTTCTTTGTAGGCAAACAGATTTATTAATTGCTGCTGCTAAAACCAATAAAATTATTAATGTAAAAAAGGGTCAATTCTTAGCACCATGGGATATGGTGAATGTAACAAAAAAAATTTCAGACAGTGGGAATAAAAATATTTTAGTCACAGAAAGAGGTGCTAGCTTTGGTTATAATACATTGGTCTCAGATATGAGATCTATTCCCATCATGGCAAAAAATGGTTATCCAGTGGTATTCGATGGAACTCATTCAGTGCAACAACCTGGTGGTCTAGGCGAAAAAAGTGGTGGTCAAAGAGAATTTGTTGAGTATTTGTCAAGAGCAGCAGTTGCAGTAGGCGTTGCAGCTATTTTTTTGGAAACACATCAGGACCCTGATAATGCTCCATCAGATGGTCCAAACATGGTCCCTTTAGACAAATTAGACGAGCTAATTAATCAAATTGTAGAAATTGATAATTTAGTTAAAAAGTAATTAATGAGCAAAATCAAAAAAGTTGTAGCCAGACAGGTTTATGACAGTAGAGGAAATCCTACCATTGAGGCTGAGGTATTTTCAAATAATTTAAGTGCATCAGCAATTTGTCCTTCAGGTGCTTCAACAGGAACTTTCGAGGCCTATGAAAAAAGAGATAAAAGTAATAAAAAATACTTAGGAAAAAGTGTTTTAATACCAGTTGCAATTGTTAATAAATTAATTTCAAAAAAATTAAAAAATCAAAACATCCATGACCAAGAGAGAATAGACAGTATTCTTATAAAATTAGATGGCACAAAACAAAAAACAAAGTTAGGTGCGAATACAATATTAGCTGTATCCATGGCTGTAAAAAAATTATCAGCCAAAGTAAAAAAAATACCTTTATATAAAAATTTTATTGTTAAAAAAAATTTTAAACTCCCCTTTCCTTTAATGAATATTATTAATGGGGGTGCGCATGCTGATAATGGCCTTAGAATACAAGAGTTTATGATTAGACCTGATAAAGCAAAATCATTTAATGATGCTGTTAGAATGTGTTTTTTAGTAATAAATAATTTAAAAGTATTATTAAAAAAATCAGGTCACTCTATTAATGTAGGTGATGAAGGTGGCTTTGCACCAATGATAAGCGATAATGAGAGTGCTTTAAAACTTATAGTTCAAGCTATCAAAAAATCAGGTTTTAAAAATGGTAAAGATATGTCAATTTGTTTAGATGTTGCAGCAAATGAATTAATTAAAAAAGGCAAATATTCAATTCATTCTAAAAATTACATAAGTGTTGATCAATCAATTAAAAAATATTTACAACTTATAAAAAAATATCAAATAAAATCTATCGAGGATCCCTTTGGTGAAGATGACTGGATGGCATGGTCGAAATTTGTGAGACAAACAAATAACAAAACACAAATTATAGGTGATGATCTTTTTGTCACAAATCTTGAAAGATTAAAAATAGGCTTTTTAAACTTGTCTGCAAATAGTATTTTAATAAAATTGAACCAAATAGGGACTGTAACCGAAACTTTAGAAGTAATTAAATTTGCTCAACTTATTGGTTTTAAAACAATAGTCTCACATAGATCTGGAGATACTGAAGATACATTTATTGCTGATTTAGCAGTAGGTACTAACTCAAATCAAATCAAAACTGGATCTCTTGCAAGATCGGAGAGAATAGCAAAATATAACCAATTAATTCGTATTGAAGAAGATCTTGGTAGATCAGCTAAAATGAATAAAATTGATTAATGTTAGAAAAATTAAAAAAAAACTATTTTATTCTTATCATCACATTCCTGTTTATCTATTTTTTCTTTAATTTATTAGATGGTGATAGAGGTCTCATTTCTTACATGGAAAAAAAAGATATTTATGAGCAACTAAAAAATGACCAAATTACTCTTAATAGTAAAATAGAAGATTTAGAGCACAAAAATTCACTTTTAACAGAAAATATAGATCTTGATTTCATAGAAATATTAATAAGAGAAAAGTTTTTATTTGGAAAAGAAGGTGAGACTACCTATATAATTAAAGACAATGGAAATCAAAAATAGACCAAGACACCCTGAAAAAGTAAATAAACCGATTAATCCTATCAAAAAGAAACCTGAGTGGATTAGATCCAAGCTACTAAATAGTAAAGAATTTTTTTTAACCAAAACAGTTGTTAATAAAGATAATCTCGTAACAGTTTGCCAAGAAGCAAACTGTCCTAATATTACTGAATGCTGGAGCAAAAGGCATGCAACATTAATGATAATGGGTGACACATGTACAAGAGCATGTGCATTTTGTGATGTTAAAACAGGAAAACCAGAAAAATTAGATCAATTTGAGCCAATTAAAATAGCGAATGCAGTTAAAAAACTAAGTTTAAGACATGTTGTTATTACGTCTGTTGATAGAGACGACCTTTCTGATGGTGGATCAAACCATTTTCATGATGTTATTGTTGCAACAAGAAAAAAAAATCCAAATACAACAATTGAAGTTTTAACACCTGACTTTTTACGAAAAGGTGATGCTTATAAAAGAGTATTGGAAGCAAGCCCAGATGTTTTTAATCACAACATTGAGACTGTTCCAAGTCTTTATGTAAAAGTTAGACCAGGAGCAAGATATTTTGGATCATTAGAACTTTTAAAAAATTCAAAAAAATTCAATAAAAATGTTTTTACAAAATCAGGAATTATGGTTGGATTTGGAGAAACAAAAGATGAGATAATTCAAGTTATGGATGATCTAAGAACTGCAGAAGTTGATTTCTTAACTATAGGTCAATATCTTCAACCTACGGCCAAGCACTTTCCATTAAATAGGTATTACCATCCAGATGAATTTAAAGAATTGGGTAAAATAGCAAAATCCAAAGGATTTTTATTAGTATCCTCATCACCTTTAACAAGATCTTCTTATCATGCTGACGAAGATTTTAATAAACTCAAAAATAATAGAAATAATATTCATTAATGCCAAAAGCATCAGTTAAGAGATTAATTGATAACAGAAAAGACAAACTCATAGAGTTCGTTTTAGATATTGAAAAATACCCTGAATTTGTTCCATTCTGTCAGGGTTCAAAAGTACATGAAAGAAAACAAAAAGGAGATCTAACACTTATTGTTGCCGATCTAACTATCGGAAAAGGACCTTTTGTAGATACCTATAAAAGCGATGTTAAATTCAATAAAAAAGATGACACAATTTTTGTAACAAATATAGATGGTCCTTTAAATTATTTAGAAAATAATTGGAAATTTGAGAAACAAGGAGATTTAACCGAGGTGACTTTTGATGTTGATTTTGAAATTAAAAATAAATTTTTGAATATTTTAATGACCAAGTCTTTTCAATTTGGTCTTGAAAAAATAGCTGATGCATTTCAGAAAAGAGCTGAAAGTTTATAATATATTTAAAATCATTTTAAGTGCTTGCTTGGCAGTAGCTTTTTGAATTGAAATTCTTTTCTTACTTTTAAATAAGTTTTTCTTTACTATTATTTTACTACCTTTTTTAAGACCTATATAAACTAGTCCAACTGGTTTTGCTTTTGTACCACCACTCGGTCCTGCGACTCCCGTGATGGATATTGATATGTTAGCTTTACTAATTTTACTTAAATTTTTGACCATCGATAGACAAGTTTCATGGCTTACTGCTCCATACTTTGTAATAGTTTTTTTTGGAACTTGAAGCAATTTTACTTTTGCATTATTAGAATAAGTCACTAATCCCATATCAAATACTTTAGATGACCCGCTAATAGATGTAATTGAACTTGCTAAAAGTCCCCCAGTGCAGGACTCTGCAAATGATAATGTTAGTTTTTTTTTAGTTAGTAGCTTTACAATTTTTAAGGATAAATTACTCATGTGGTAACAATCATATAAAATACGAGAATTGCTACTACATATAATCCAGCACAAACATCATCCATTATAACACCAAAGCTATTCTTAAAGTTTTTATCGTAATAACTTACAGGGTAGGGTTTTGCGATATCAAAAATTCTAAAAAGAATAAACATTATAAAATAAAAAGTTAGCACCCTTGCTGGATCCGTTGGTTCTTTATGGGCAATTTCATAAAGGCAAATCGGTATTGATTGACCAATAAACTCATCAATAACAACCTCTTTTGGATCTTTATTTGTTAAATCTTTAATAAAAAAATTTACTGCAAAAAGTGAAATTATAAAAATACCTACTAAAAAAAACAAATAAGTATCTGCTGGAACTGAAAACATATGAAATAATATATATAAAAAGATAACAGTTACTAAAGATGCGTAACTCCCAGGTATTCTTGGCAATTTTCCAATGCCAAACATTGTAACAAATAAAGAATTTATTTTTTTAAGCATAATAATTTAAAGATACTATCACTTCACATGCGATAGCCTCTTCTTTTCCAATCAAACCCAACTTTTCAACAGTTTTACCTTTTAAATTAATTTGATCTTTATTTATACTGAGCAAATTGGACAATGAAGTGATAATTTTTTCTCTATATTTTGAGACTTTAGGTTTTTCACAAATTAAATTTATGTCTACATTATTTATAAAATATCCTTCTTTATACAAGTTTTTCAAAATAGGAGATAACATATTGGGTGATCTTATATTTTTAAATCTTCTTTTGTTGCTTGGATAATGAGTTCCAATATCTTTTTTTCTCATAGCTCCAAGCAGTCCATCAATTATGGCATGGATAATTACATCTCCATCTGAATGACCTTGTAGACCAGAATGAAATGGAATTTCTATTCCACCAAGGTATAATTTTTTATTTTTGATCAATTTATGTATATCAAATCCAATACCATAAAAATTTTGAATATTAATTTTTTTTAAATCAGACTTTGTTGTAATTTTGAAATTATTTTCTTCACCTCTTATAAATTTAATTTTTTTTTTATTATCTAAAAATAATGTTGCTTCATCGGTAATTTTAGCATTATTCATTTTTGAAAGATTGAATAAAGTTTTAAAATCAAAACATTGCGGTGTTTGGGTAAATATCAAATTTTCTCTTTTTAAATTCTGAATTTTATTTTCAATTCTATATTTTGCAGAATTATCTGTTGTAATATAAGGTACTACTGCTTTATTTTTTTTTAGTTTTGAGTTTAGTTTTTTTAATAATTTTATTGAAAAATTTGGTCGTGCTGCATCATGAATAAATACATTTGTGAATCTCTTATTTTTTATAAAATTTAATGCTTTTTGTGATGATTGATATCTTTCTCTCCCACCTTTAATCACTTTAATAGATTTATCTTTAATATTTTTAATTTGTTTATTTGATACAATTATTATTGATTTAAATAACTTTGACTTTATTGCCTTATCTACAGAATGCATAAATAAGGGTTTATTTATGTAATTTATAAATTGTTTTGGATTATTTGATTTAAATCTCTTACCTTTGCCTGCAGCTAGTAGTATAAAACAATTAGTCATGATTACTATAAAATTATTTGTAATATATTTTTAAATTATGTTTGCCTTGTTAAAAAGGAATTTGTTTATCATAGTTATATTTATATTAACTATTTCTTTAGGTTTTCTTACATTTTTAACATTTATCAATAAAAGTTTTATTAAACTTAATGAAGATAACCTAGAAATTCTTCTTATATCTAATGTCATTTTGGTAATTTTATTTTTTATATTAATATTTATTGATATTAAAAATTCTATTAAAAATAATATTAATGTAAGAGGTTCAATTGCTAATAGAAAATATATAGTTTCTTTTGCTCTTTTTACTTTAATACCATCATTATTAATTGCAGTTTTTTCATTGTTTATTTTTTCATTTGCCTTAGATAAGTATTTTGACAAAAAAATTACTACAGCTGTAAACAACTCTTATGAGATAGCCAAAAACTATGTTGATGAGAAAAGAAATAAAATAGAGTCAGAAATTGTACTCATAGCATTTGATTTAAATAAATACGCAGAATTGTATAACTCTGATCCAGATCGGTATCAACTTATATTAAATACTCAGAGGTTTTTAAGGGATATAGATCAACTCCATCTAATAGATAAAGACGGCAAGTTATTAAGATCAGCAGCAAATTCTGTTTACAAAAAAATTGAAGATAGAGCTATGGAGATGGTAAAAAATGATGATAGACCATTAAAAATTATAAATACTTTTGAAAATAAATCTGCAGCAGTTGTAAGACTTTCTAATTATGAAAATACATTTTTGTATGTATTAAAGTATATAGATAAAAATATTTCTAATTATTTAATAAAATCTGAGGAAGCAGTAAATTTTTATTATACAGTTGAAAATCAGAACCTAGGTATAAGAATTTCATTTGCTATAATTTATATTACTCTTGTTACGCTCTTACTTTTTTTGTCAATAACAATAGCAATAAGATTTTCATCACGTTTTTTTATATCAATTAATAACTTAATAACTGCCTCTGAAAATATTGGTAAAGGGAACTTAAATACAAAAGTACCTGATATAAAAGCAGATATAGAAATGGAAAGGCTAAATAAAAATTTTAATTCAATGATTGATAGGTTGAAGAATCAACAAGAAAAACTTCTTACAAATGAAAGACATGAAGCTTGGGAAAATGTTGCTAGAAAATTAGCTCACGAAATCAAAAATCCTTTAACACCAATTCAATTAACGATAGATAATCTTAAAACAAAATATTTACCAAATGGAGAAACTTTTAATCAAGAAAAATATTTAAACAATCTTAAAACTATACATAAACAAATTAAACAGATTGAAAATCTAGCAAATGAATTTTCTGATTTTGCAAGAATGCCAAAACCTTTATTTAAACCAAACAATTTAAATCAAGTAATCAATGACAACATTAATTTAGTAAATAAACTTGACAATTCAATTCAAATCAGACTAATTAATCACTTTGCAAAAGAGGTAGTATTAAAATTTGATAATGAACAGTTTAATAGGCTATTTTTCAATTTAATCAAAAATTCTGTTGAAAGTATTCAAGAAAAAGCAACAAAAGATAGTAAAATTGACAAAAATATAGATATAGAAATTAGACAAAGAAGAGATTATATAAACATCAACATTGTTGATACTGGAACAGGTTTCAAAAATAAAAAAACCAAAGATATAATTAAACCTTATTTTACGACTAAAGAAAAGGGAACTGGATTAGGATTATCGATTGTTGACAAAATTATTAGTGATCATGAAGGCTCAATCAAATTTTTAAATCATAAAAAGGGTGCAAAAATTCAAATTATAATTCCTTATAAAAAATAATGTCAGCAGAAATTTTAATAATAGATGATAACGCAGATATAAGATTAATTTTAGGCGAATTAATTAATGATGCCGGTTACAAGACAAGACTTGCTGCTAACTTTAATCAAGCGCTGAGTGAAATTGATAAAAAACTTCCTGATGTTGCAATTATAGACGTTAAATTAGATAAAGGTGATAATGATGGAATTTTACTCTTAGATCATATAAAGAAAAAAAATCCTGATTTACCTGTTATAATGATTTCTGGCCATGCAAATATAGAGATGGCAGTGAATTCATTAAAATCTGGTGCATTTGAATTTATTCAAAAACCATTCGATAAAGAAAGACTAATAAATTTTGTTAATAGAGCTGTCGAGAACTATAATTTAAAAAATGAAAATAAAACATTAAATACGAAACTATTTCACACTTTCGAACTAGTTGGCAAAAGCTCTAATATTTTATCAATCAAAGATCAAATAAGTAAATTATCTAAATCAGAGAGTAGAATTTTTATAACAGGACCTACAGGTTCAGGCAAAGAACTAATTTCAAGAAAAATTCATAAAAATTCTAAAAGAAAGGATGGACCATTTGTTATTATAAACGGTGCACTTTTAGATGCAAAAAAGTATGAACTTGAATTATTTGGTGAAGAAAAAAAAGATGGATCTATTTTTTATGGAGCCCTTGAAAAAGCATCAGGTGGTGTGTTATTAATTGATGAAGTTACCGAAATACCCCTCGAGACGCAGTCTAAAATTTTAAGAGTCGTAATAGATCAAAAATTCAAAAGAATTAATAGCAACCATGATATTAAAGTTGATGTAAGAATAATTTGCACAAATAGTAAAGATGCTAAACAAGAAATTAAAAATGGAAATTTTAGAGAAGATTTATTCCATCGATTAAATGTATTTAATATTAAAATTGATCCATTAAATAAGAGAATTGACGATATTCCAATATTAATAGAATATTTCATTAAGAATATTTGCGAGGCTAACAATTTTAAAAAATTTAAGATTACTGATAATAATTATTTGCTAAATTATGATTGGCCAGGAAATGTGAGAGAATTAAGAAATTTGATAGAAAGAATTGCTATATTGTCACCCGGTGATGATAATGAAAGATTAATGAATATTATCAAAGAATCTTTATCTAAATCAATCGAAAACGACTTTTCAGTAACAGAAACTCTTACTGTTCCATTAAAAGAAGCTAGAGAAAGTTTTGAAAAACAATATTTAGTTTCCCAATTAAAAAAATTCAGTGGAAACATTTCAAAAACAGCAAAATTTATAGGCATGGAAAGATCAGCCTTACATAGAAAATTGAAACTACTAGGAGTAAAAGATTTAAACTAATGAATATTATTATATGCGGGGCTGGTAGAGTAGGCTCAACTATTGCTAAAATGTTAATTGAACAAAATCACTCAATAACAATGATTGATCAATCTAGTGATGATATTCAAAAAATTAATGAAACTTTAGATGTAAAAGCAATAGTTGGAAAAGCAACTTCGCCAGCAATATTAGAAAAAGCAAACACAAAAGATGCAGACATGATTATAGCTGTCACTAGAAACGATGAAATAAATATGTTGATATGCCAAATAGCTTTTTCTTTATTTAAGGTTCCAAAAAAAATTGCAAGAATAAGATTTCAAGAATATCTTGATCCTAAATATTCAGGTTTATTCAATAGAGAAAATTTACCAATTGATAACATCATATCGCCTGAAATTGAAATTGCAAAGTCAATCCAGCGAAAATTAGAGGCACCAGGAGCATTAGATAATGTACCATTTGCAGAAAATAAAATTAGATTGTTAGAAATCTTGATTGACGAAAAATGTTCAATTCAAGGAATTAATTTAAATGAACTTACAAAAAAATTTCCAAAATTAAATGCCTATATACTTGGTGTTATTAGAGATGATAAGTTTGTTGTAATGAAAAAGACAGATCAACTCCATCTTAAAGATAAAGCATATGTGGTAGTTAATAGTAGTCAGATGCAAGAAACTTTAACTGTATTTGGTCATAACGAAAAAATTTCAAATAAAATGTTAATTATAGGAGGTGGAAATATTGGTTTTAATCTTGCTAAAAATATTGAGCAATCATTTGAATCAACAAGAGTTAAGATAATAGAAAAAGATAAATCAAGGGCTGAATATATTGCTAATGAATTAAATGATACCATCGTAATCAATGGAAATGGGTTAGATGAAGATGTTTTGAATGAGGCTAATATTGATGAAGTTGAAACAGTTTTAGCTTTAACAAATGATGATGAAGATAATTTAATGGTAAGTGTAATAGTTGAAAAATTTTCGAAAGATAAAAGAACTATGGCATTGATAAATAAACCTAATTACTCGTTGTTACAATCCTCTTTAAAGATTGACGATTTAATTGATCCAAGAATGAGTACTGTCTCTAGTATTTTAAAACACGTTCATAAAGGAACTATAGAAAACGCCTATACAATTTTGAATGGAGAATATGAAGTTATAGAGGCAGATATCATAGAGTCATCAGAATTAATAAACAGGCAATTGAAAGACTCTAATTTACCTGAAGAAATAAGAATAGGTGCAATATTAAGAGATGGTGAAGTAATCATACCAAGCTCTAGTTATGTGTTTCAAAAAGATGATACAGTATTGCTACTGTCTAAGAGAGATCAACTACCTATAGTAGAAAATATGTTTAGAATTAGTTCAATCTAATTTTAATATGAACAAATTTAGCTCTTTTTATATAAGTTCTTTTTTATTTTTAATAAGCATTCTGTCTTTTTTTAACATTATTTATTCAAATTATTTTGATATTTTTTTCAATATTGAAAATTATATTTATACTTTATTAATAAGTTTTTTTTTAGGTATATTAATATTATTTTTTAATAGGACCAATATAAGAAAAATTACTCTTTATGAAAAAATATTTACTGTTTTATTTGGTTATTTTTTATTTCCATTAATTATATCCATACCTTATTATTTTAGTATTCAAAATATAACTTTATTAAATTCTTATTTCGAAGCTATCTCAGGTTTTACTTCTACTGGATTTACTATTTTTGAAAATATAAAACAATTAGATGAAAGCTTAATTTTATGGAGATCTACTTCTCAGTGGATCGGTGGTATTTATTTTCTTTTTTCAATTCTACTTTTGATTGACATATTCGATAAAAATCTTAAGCAATCATTTACAGAATACTTATCTTTTAATTATAATGAAATATTTAAACAATCGCTCAAAATTATAATAATTTACTCTTCATTAACTTTAATTATATTTTTTTTATTTAAGATCATTAATTTAAGAACTTTTGATGCATTTAATTTATCATTATCTGTAATATCCTCTGGTGGTTTCTTACCTGTTAATAGAATTGATTACTTATTCGAAAATGATTTTAGTAAAATTATTTTATCTTTTACTATGCTGTTTTCATTTTTTAGTTTGTTTTTAGTATATAATCTTATTTTTTTTAACAAAAAAAAGCTTAATTTTTTAAGTGAAGATTTTAACCTTTTAATTTATTTATTAATCATAATTTCTTTTTCGTTTGTTTTTTTAAATCCAAGTAATAATTTCCCTATAATTCTAGTTGCTATATCAAGTAGTATTTCAAATATTGGAATTTCATTTAACGATACCCCGAATAATTTAATTTTTGTTTTTTTTATTATGGTTATAATTGGAGGTTCTTTTTTTTCGACTAGTTCTGGTATTAGGGTTATAAAAATCTTAAGTTTATTAAAATTTTCTATAAACAACCTATTATCCCATACTAAGCCCAATCAAATTTATTCAAATAGAGTTACATTAATTAATGAGAAAACTGAAAAGTCAGACATCAATAAATATTTTTTTTCAATAATTATTTTTATTATTTCATTGTCCTTGTTAACTTTGATACTAACACTCTCTGATATTCAATTTGAAAATTCATTTAAACTTTCTATCTTAACAATTATGAATACGGTCAATTCAAGTATGTTTGAACTTGCAAATTTTGATTTCTATAATCTTTCTTTTTTAACTAAGATTTTTTTAATAATTTTCATGATAATAGGTAGAGTAGAGCTATTAACAATACTAATATTATTTAAAAAATTTCTTTTCAAAAATTAAATTAGTATTATAAAGTTATCCTTTGCGCCCTTAGCTCAGCTGGATAGAGCAACGGTTTTCTAAACCGTGGGTCGGAGGTTCGAATCCTTCAGGGCGCGCCAGCACAAATTGGTCAACATTGATGAGGTATTTTTACAGTTGATGGTTGTATTAGTTTCTGCTTTACTCTGGCATTCAAAAATTACTTTTGAATAATTTGTTAACAAATAAATAAAAGAGGAAGAAATAATGTTTAAATTAGTAAAACGATTGACTTCTTTAGTTGCTATGTTTGCTGTGCTTTTTGCATTTTCAACAGAGACAATTGCTGCTAAGAAATCAAAAACTCTTGAGAACACTAAAAAAAGAGGATTTGTAAGATGTGGTGTTTCTCAAGGTCTACCTGGATTTTCAAATGCAGATGAGTCTGGAAATTGGACAGGAATAGATGTTGATGTATGTAGAGCTGTTGCTGCTGCTACATTAGGAGATGCAACTAAAGTTAAATTTACACCTTTAAGTGCAAAAGAGAGATTTACTGCACTAACATCTGGTGAAATTGACATCTTATCAAGAAATACTACTTGGACTTTATCTAGAGATGCTGACATTGGTTTAACTTTTGTTGGAGTAAATTTCTATGATGGACAAGGTTTCATGGTAAGAAAAGGTTCAGGAATTAAATCTACAAGTGAGTTTAAAAACGGAACATCTGTTTGTACGAACTTAGGAACAACAACTGAGCTTAATATGAGAGACTTCTTTGATTCTAGAGGAATTTCTTATGAGCCAGTAGTTTTTGAAAAAGCAGACGAAGTCGTAGCTGCTTACGATGCTGGTAGATGTGATACTTACACGACAGATAAATCTGGTCTTGCTGCTCAAAGAACAAAATTATCAGCTCCAGATGATCACGTAGTATTACCTGAAACTATTTCAAAAGAACCACTAGGTCCAGTTGTACGTCAAGGTGATTCTGTTTGGGAAGACATAGTTAGATGGTCACTAAATACTATGATCGAAGCAGAAGAGTACGGTGTTAACTCATCAAATGCTGACATGATGAAAACTTCAAACAATCCAGCTATCAAAAGATTAGTTGGTGCTGAGGGTGAATTAGGTGCAGCTTTTGGTTTAGATAACGACTGGAACTTAAGAATTATCAAACAAGTTGGTAACTACGGTGAAAGCTACAAGAGAAATATAGCTGATACTGGAATTCTACCTGATAGAGGTCCAAACGAATTATGGACTAAAGGTGGAATTTTGTACGTACCACCAGCAAGATAATTTTATTCTAAATTACTTAAAAAGGGCTAGAAATATCTAGCCCTTTTTTTTATATAGACTCTAATGAACAACATTATAAAAAAATTTCTACCTCAGATTTTAGCTATACTTTTTGTTGTTCTTATTTTTGGGTTTTTAACAATCAATGCCCAGACCAACATGGATAATAGAGGTATTGATTTTGGTTTTGGATTTTTATCACAAGAATCGTCATTTGATGTTCAGTTTTCTTTAATTGAATATAGTGGTTCAGACTCCTATGCCAGAGCCTTTCTAGTTGGACTGTTAAACACTTTACTAGTGTCATTTATAAGTATAATTTTTTGTACAATACTTGGAGTGATAATCGGCGTAGCAAGATTATCATCAAATTATCTCATAAAAAACTCTGCAGCATGGTATGTAGAATTTTTTAGAAATATACCCTTATTATTGCAAATTTTCTTTTGGTATTACGCTGCTTTGAGAGCATTGCCTTTGCCAGAAAAAGCTAATGCATGGTTTGGTGTAACCTATATGACTGTAAAAGGTTATTACATACCTGCAATGGTATGGGAAAATTTGAATGTATTTTTGTACTGTGGTCTAGCAGCAATAATTTCAATTATTGTATTAAGAAAATACGCAAATAATTTAAGGGATACACAAGGTAAACAAATTCCAGTTCTTTTGTATTCTATAGCACTATTAATCGTTTTACCGCTTTTATCCTTTTTATTTGGAGGAGTGTCTTTAGAATTTGAACTTCCGCAGCTTAAAAAATTATCAAAAATTTCCTATATTTATGAGGGTGGAATTAGTTTACCTCCTGAATTAATAGCATTAGTTTTAGCTCTATCTCTGTATACATCCACGTTTGTAGCGGAGTGTGTAAGAGCTGGTATTGAAGGTGTGAGCAAAGGACAGAAAGAAGCTGCAGCATCTGTAGGATTGACGCCTAATCAAGTACTAAAATTAGTTATCATGCCTCAAGCTTTAAGAATTATTATTCCACCTACAACCAATCAGTACTTAAATTTAACAAAAAATTCATCTTTAGCAGCAGCTATTGCATACCCTGATTTAGTTCTTGTATTTGCAGGTACTGCATTAATGCAAACAGGTAAAGCCATAGAAATTGTCTCAATAACAATGCTAACCTACTTAACTATTAGCCTTACTATTGCAGCAATAATGAATTGGTATAACAAAAAAATTGAAATTAAAGAAAAGTAAGTAATGCAAACAATAAATTTTTTAAAACCTAACAGAGATAATATTAAAAATTATTCTATAATTGGTTCTTTTTTAATTTTAATAAGTTTAATTGATGTAATTTCAAATGCTTTTCTTAAAATAAATTTAACATCTTTTTTACCTGGTTCTTTGAGTTCGCTGTTCCCTTTAATCATAGGTCTGATTGGATTGAATATGATGAGAATTGATTATTCTGGAAATAAAACTTTAGATAAATTAAACAAAAATATAAATACTAACAACTTTAATGCTGTATTAACTTTATTAATACTTTTTTCAATAATTAAAGCTCTTCCTCCATCCTTAAGTTGGATGATTTTAGATGCAAATATATCAGGCGACTCTAAAGATGCTTGTACAGGAACAGGAGCTTGCTGGACGTATATTAAAGTCTGGTTTAGAAGATTTATGTATGGAATGTATCCAAATGAATTTCATTGGAGAATTAATACAGCGTTCATTTTAGTTATTGCACTTGGATTTGTTGGTTATTTTATGAAAGAAAATCTAAAAAAATATTTAGCATTATATTATGTAATTATTTATCCAGTAATAGCTTATCTAGTTATTTACTATTTAATCTCAGGTGGATCGTTCGGTCTCCAATGGGTAGAAACAGGTGCATGGGGAGGATTGTCTCTTACTTTTATAGTTTCTTTTTTCTGTCTAATTTTTTGTTTTCCTTTAGGAATGATATTTGCATTGGGAAGAAGATCTAATCTTCCAGCTATAAAATATATATCTATTTGCTACATTGAGTTTTGGAGAGGAGTTCCTTTAATTACTGTTTTATTCATGTCTTCTGTAATGTTTCCAATGTTCTTACCTGAAGATTTTTTTATGGATAAATTAGTAAGAGTAATTATTGCAATTACATTATTTGAAGCCGCCTACTGTGCAGAGGTTATTAGAGGAGGTTTACAATCATTACCTAGAGGTCAATACGATGCAGCAAAATCTTTAGGAATGGGTTACTGGAAAATGCATATTTTTGTAATTTTACCACAAGCTCTAAAATTAGTTATACCTGGAATAGCAAACACGTTTTTAGCATTAGTTAAAGATACGCCTTTAATATTTGTAGTCGGATTAGCTGAATTAGCAGGGATGCTTGCTTTAGCAAAAACAAATCCAAAATGGTTAGGTTTTGCCATGGAAGGATATATTTTTGCATCAATAATATTCTGGATTATATGCTATGCAATGAGTAAATATAGTTATAACTTAGAAGCTAAATATAAAACTGAAAGATAATATATGTCAGATCCAATTATAAAAATTCAAAATATGAATAAATGGTTTGGTGATTTTCAAGTTTTAAAAAATATTAATTTAGAAGTTGAAGCAAATAAGAAAATTGTAGTATGTGGTCCATCAGGTTCAGGTAAATCAACATTGATTAGATGTATAAATAGATTAGAAGAGCATCAAGAGGGTGATATAATCGTTGATGGAAACGAGCTATCAGAAAAAACTAAAGATATTGAAAAAATTAGAGCAGAAGTTGGTATGGTTTTTCAACAATTTAATTTATTCCCGCATCTTTCAATTTTAGATAATTGCACACTTGCACCTATTTGGGTAAAAAAAATGCCAAAAAAAGAGGCCCAAGAACTAGCATTAGACCAACTTAAAAAAGTTCAAATTGATGATCAAGCAAACAAATTTCCTGGACAACTTTCAGGCGGTCAACAACAACGTTGTGCGATTGCAAGAGCATTATGCATGCAGCCAAAAATTATGTTATTTGATGAACCAACATCAGCATTAGATCCAGAAATGATCAAAGAAGTACTTGATGCAATGGTAAGTCTTGCAAAAGGTGGAATGACAATGATTGTTGTTACACATGAGATGGGTTTTGCCAAAGAAGTAGCTGATGAAGTCATTTTTATGGACGAGGGTATGATTATTGAGAAGGCTGATACAAAAGAGTTCTTTGCCAATCCAAAGAGTGACAGAACAAAGCTTTTTTTAAGCCAAATCCTTTAAAATAATTCTAAACATTAGCTAAAAAGTTACTTGACAGGTTTGAAATAAATTAAAAAAACCATTTTTTTTAAAATTATTTTACTTGCATAAAGTTTTCTATTTAGATTAACTCTCAATAATATTTTATTTAACGAGGGGTCTTAAATGGAAGAAAATTTTAACAAACATCTTGGCAATAAGCTCAAGCTAAGACGATTAGCACTAGGTTTAACTCAAACTAAAGTAGCAAAAGCTATAAATGTAACTTTTCAACAAATCCAAAAGTATGAAAAAGGAACTAATGGAGTAAGTTCAATCAGATTATTGCAACTTTCAAATTATTTAAAAGTTCCAATTAACTATTTCTTTGAAGATTTTTCAGAATATTTAGTAAATCTTGATAAATCAAAAGAGGGACATATGAATGTAAACTATAACTTCTTAGTTAAAGTTTATTCAGAGTTAACTCAGGATCAAAAAATTAAATTCGGAAAAAATTTACAAATAGCACAAATAAATATTCCTAAAGCTGTTTAATTGATTTGGCTCCTCGGGCAGGACTCGAACCTGCGACCAATTGATTAACAGTCAACTGCTCTACCAACTGAGCTACCGAGGAATATTTTTCTCACAACTTACTTTTTTTAAAACTTATCTCAATACTTTTTTTGGAGGCAACGCCCGGAATCGAACCGGGATACAAGGATTTGCAATCCTCTGCGTAACCATTCCGCCACGTTGCCATCAAATACAAAAATATTTGTTAATCGATCTTTGTATAATTCATTTTGATCATTAGTCTATAAATTTAGCAATGATTTTCATTATTGTTTATTAATTTGATTAATTTATAAAACAAATCAATGAGTTTTGATAAATATGAGCATATAAATGTAGAAAACAAAATCTACGATTATTGGGAAAAAAACCAGTTATTTAAACCTAAAGAAAATTCAAAAAAATTCTCAATTGTAATTCCTCCACCAAATGTAACAGGAAGCCTTCATATGGGTCATGCTTTAAACAACTCAATTCAAGATGTTTTAACAAGATTTCATAGAATGAATAATTATGAAACTTTATGGCAACCAGGAACAGATCATGCTGGTATTGCAACCCAGGCATTAGTTGAAAAAAAACTTGCAAAAGAAGGTGTTAAAAAAATCGATTTAGGTAGAGAAAAGTTTATAGATAAAGTCTGGGAATGGAAGAATGAGTATGGTGATATAATAATTAATCAACTTAAAAAACTTGGATGTTCATGCGATTGGTCTCGTAATGCATTCACAATGGATGAAAATTTATCTAAGTCAGTCATAAAAGTATTTGTTGATCTTTATAATAAGAAATTAATCTACAAAGCAAAAAAACTTGTAAATTGGGATGTTGTTTTAAAAACAGCAATATCTGATTTAGAAGTTGATCAGCGTGAAGTAAATTCTCAACTTTATTATATAAATTACCCTATAGAAAATTCTGATAAATTTATAACAATTGCAACAACTAGACCTGAAACTATGTTGGGAGATACTGCAATAGCTGTAAATCCAAAAGACGATAGATTTAAAGATCTAGTAGGGAAGTTTGTAATTATTCCTTTAGTAAAGAGAAAAATAAAAATAATAACAGATGATTATGCTGATCCTGAACAAGGAACAGGAGCAGTAAAAATTACTCCAGCTCATGATTTTAATGATTATGATGTAGGTATAAGAAACAAGTTAGAAGTAATTAATATATTTACTCCTGATGGAAAAATAAATGACAATGCACCTGACCCATATAAAGGTTTAGATAGATTTGCAGCAAGAAAATTAATCTTAGAACATCTTGAAGAGGGTAAATTTTTAGAAAAAATAGAAAAGTTAGTAAACAAAGTTCCTTATGGAGATAGATCTAATTCTATTATTGAACCTTATTTAACAGAACAATGGTTTGTTGATGCTAAAACCTTAGCTGTAAAAGCAAAAGAAGTAGTAAATAACGGCAAAACTAAATTCTTTCCTGAGAACTGGTCAAAAACATACTTCCAATGGATGAATAATATTGAGCCTTGGTGTATTTCTCGTCAATTATGGTGGGGACATCAAATTCCAGCATGGTACGGACCTGATGGAAAAATATTTGTAGCTGAAAATGAGGATGAGTGCAAAAAACAAGCAAAAGAATTCTATTCAAAAGATGTGGAATTAAAAAGAGATGAAGATGTTCTAGACACTTGGTTTTCATCAGGTCTATGGCCATTTGCGACTTTAGGTTGGCCAGAAAAAACTCCAGAAGTTGAAAAATTTTATCCAACAAGTGTTCTTGTTACAGGTTTTGATATCATATTTTTCTGGGTTGCTAGAATGATAATGATGGGAACTCAGTTTTTAGATAAGGAACCTTTTAAAAATATTTATGTTCATGCTTTAGTTAGAGATGAAAAGGGTCAAAAAATGTCTAAATCAAAGGGCAATGTAATTGATCCATTAGAACTTATCGAAAAATATAGTGCAGATGCTTTGAGATTTACTCTTTTATCAATGGCATCGCCAGGTCGAGACGTAAAATTATCTGAAGACAGGGTTAAAGGTTATAGAAATTTTTTAAATAAAATTTGGAATGCAAATAATTTTTTAACACAAAATAAGTGTGATTTTGGTGATGTGAAAAAACCTGAAAATATAAACTTAACAATTAATAAGTGGATACTTTCTGAGCTTGTAAAAGTTAAAAATGACACGGAAAATAGTTTGAAAAACTATAGATTTGATGAAGCAGCTAAGATTATTTATCAATTTGTATGGCATTCATTTTGTGATTGGTATTTAGAGTTATCTAAAACAGTTTTAAACTCTGATAATGAGGAAGATATTAAGGAGTTAAAACAAACATCAGCATATGTTTTTAAGGAAATTTTAATAATACTTCATCCATTTATTCCATTTGTAACCGAAGAGATATGGTTAAATAATAAGCTAGATAAAGAAGGCAAAGATTACTTGATGTATGCCAATTGGCTAGAAGATGATTATCATGAAAAAAAATCGTATGATGAGATAAATAATATCATTAATTTTATTACATCAATTAGATCATTTAAAAATGAATTAAATATAAGTCCTGGATCATTTATTGAAATTTCAACAGAAAATACAAATAAAGAATATAAAAACTTTTTATCTTCTAATGAAAATATAATGAAAAAAAATGGAAGAATTAAAAATTTTCATGAAAAAGATTTAGACAAACCATCTGCAAGTATAGTCATAAGCGGTGAGTTATTTAAATTATATTTTGATGAAAATGTTGATTTAAATATGATCAAATCAACATTAGAAAAGAAAATTACAAAAATTAGTGAAGAGATGAAAAAAATTGATGTTAGATTATCAAATAAATCCTTTGTGGATCGTGCACCACAAAATATAGTAGAGCAGGAGAAAAGCAACTTTGCTAATCTTGAAAAAGATGTTAAAAAAATAGAATTAACTCTTAAAGGTTTATAATGAAAAAATTTAATAAAAAGAAATTACCTAGTAGACACACAACAATTGGTGCAGATAAAGCCCCTCAAAGATCATTTTATTACGCAATGGATTTAACCGAAAAAGATGTAGCAAAACCATTTGTTGGTGTTGTTTCAACATGGAATGAAGCAGCTCCTTGTAACATTAATTTAATGAAACAAGCTCAATCAGTTAAAAAAGGAGTTAAAGCTTCAGGTGGAACTCCAAGAGAATTTTGTACTATTACAGTAACTGATGGTATTGCGATGGGTCATGAAGGAATGAAATCGTCATTAATATCAAGAGATGTAATAGCAGACTCAACTGAACTTACGGTTAGAGGACATTGTTATGATGCATTAGTTGGATTAGCGGGCTGTGATAAATCATTACCTGGTTTAATGATGTCGATGGTACGTTTAAATATTCCAAGTGTATTTATATATGGTGGATCAATTCTACCTGGGAGATTTAATGGGAAAGATGTAACTGTTGTAGATGTATTTGAAGGTGTTGGAAAATATACATCAAAAAAAATGACAGCTCATGCATTAAGAAAATTAGAATTAAAAGCATGTCCAAGTGCAGGTGCTTGTGGTGGACAATTTACTGCAAACACAATGGCATGTGTTTCAGAAGCAATAGGATTAGCTTTACCTTTCTCAGCAGGGACGCCAGCGCCATATTTAGAAAGAAATAAATATGCAATAGACAGCGGTAAAGCTGTAATGAATTTATTAGCAAAAAATATTAGACCTAGAGACATAGTAACAAGAAAAGCTCTTGAAAATGCAGCAACAATTGTTGCAGCAACAGGTGGATCAACAAATGCAGGATTGCACTTACCAGCTATCGCAAATGAAATTGGAATTAAATTTGATTTAATGGATGTTGCGAAAATATTTAAGAAAACTCCTTATCTTGCAGATTTAAAACCTGGTGGAAAATATGTTGCAAAAGATATGTGGGAAGCAGGAGGAGTTCCAATGTTATTAAAAACTCTTATGGATGGTGGTTACATTCACGGGGACTGTATGACAGTTACAGGTAAAACAATGAGAGAAAATTTAAAAAATGTTAAATTTAGAACTAATCAAAAAGTAATGAGATCTTATAAAAATCCAATTTCACCAACTGGTGGAGTTGTTGGATTAAAAGGAAATTTAGCTCCAGAAGGTGGAATTGTAAAAATAGCTGGTTTAAAAAAATTGCAATTTACAGGAAGAGCTAGATGTTTTGATAATGAAGAGTCTGCTTACAAAGCAGTAATAAACAGAAAATACAAAGATGGTGATATCATCATTATTAGATATGAGGGACCTATAGGAGGTCCTGGAATGAGAGAAATGCTTCAAACAACTGCAGCAATCTACGGTCAAGGAAAAGGGGAGAAAGTAGCCCTCATTACAGACGGTAGGTTCTCTGGGGCTACCAGAGGCTTTTGTATCGGTCATGTGGGCCCTGAGGCCTCCGTAGGCGGTCCTATAGCCCTTTTAAGGAATGGGGACATCATCGATATAGACGCTAAAAAGGGCACAATTAACGTAAGACTTACAAAGAAGGAATTAAGTGCAAGACGTAAAAAATGGAAACCAAGAAAAGTGAATTTTGGTAATGGTACATTATGGAAATATGCACAAACTGTTGGACCAGCTTATAAAGGTGCACCAACTCATCCAGGTGGTAAAAACGAGGTTAGAACGTACGCTGATATTTAATGAAAATTAGACCTGTAATACTTTGTGGTGGCGCAGGAACAAGACTTTGGCCAGATAAAAAAAAACATCAAGCAAAACAATTTATTGATTTTGGTGGATGGAGTTTAATTCAAAAAACTTTAGAAAGAGTAAATAAACCAATTTTTGATTTTCCTATAATCAGTACAAATTTAAAATACTTAAAACAAGTCAAATTAGCTTTAAATAAAAGTAAAATAAAAAAGTTTAAAATAGTTTTAGAACCAGCTAAAAAAAATACCGCACCAGCAATATTAGCGTCTGCATTAATAAAAGATATTCCATTAGAGCAAACATTAATGTTTTTTGCAGCAGATCATTTAATTGAAAGATCTTATATTTTAAATAAATCTTTATTAAAAAATAAACCAAATTTAGATAATCAAAATTTATTTATTTTTGGAATAAAACCTACAAACCCATCAAGTGAATATGGATATTTTTTAACTAAAAAAAATAAATCCATAGATAAAGTTACAAAATTTATTGAAAAACCAAAATTATCAAAAGCAAAGGAAGTAATTAAGAAAAAAGGTTACTGGAATTCTGGCATGTTTTATTTAAGAAAAGACTCAATAATCAATAACTTTAAAAAATATCAAAATAAAACTTACAAAAGTTGTGTTGAAGCGATTAAAAAAGGCAAATATAAAAATAACACTTATTACTTAAATAAAAGAGCTTTTGAAAAATCAATCGAGAAATCTTTTGATTATGCAATTCTAGAGAAAACCAAACAAATTAACGCTATCAAACTAGACATTCCTTGGTCAGATCTTGGTAGCTGGAAAGAAATTTTAGGGATGTATGACAAAAATAAAAACAAATATATTAAGAAAAAAAATGTCTATTACCGTCCATGGGGTAGGTATACCAATCTATTTGAGGGCAAAGAGTTTTTAATTAAAGAGTTATACGTAAAACCAAAAGGCATTTTAAGTTTACAAAAACACCATCATCGAGCTGAACATTGGTTAGTTACACAAGGCAATCCTAAAATAACTCTGAATAAAGATATAATTGTTAAAAAACCTGGTGAACATATATTCATTCCATTAGAAGCAATCCATAGAGTTCAAAATCCAGGAAAAAAACCTGTAAAAATTGTTGAAGCTCAAGTTGGTTCAATTCTAAAAGAGACTGATATTGTTAGATATCAAGACATTTATGGTAGAGCAAATAAACTTTAATTAAATTGTAATAATCTATAAATATTTTTGTCATCAACATTAATTATAAAATTCTAATAAAATTTTAAATTATAAAACATCTTTATTTCCCCTTAATTTTAAAATTTTGTTGATTAACTACTTTCCCCTTTTTTAATTACAAAAAGGGGAAAGAAGATTTAGAAATTAATTATTTACAGATGCGGAACTCTCGATAGTCTTCTTTTTAGCTGGTTTTTTTGTTTTTTTTTCAGCAACTCTTTTTTCAATACTTGCAATTTTAATATTAATTTTAGATAATTTTTTTTCTTTCAAATTGATCTTATTTTTGAGTTTTTCTATTAACTTGATAACCTTTTTTTTTCTTTTTTCATTTTTCTTTAACTTTTTACTCACAATGACCTCCTGTGTAATTTTATAATAATTATATTTAAATTAAATATCTTAGTAAAATGATTTTTTGATAAATTCTCTTATTTAAAAGTTATGCTGTTAATATGTTAAAATATTTTCCTGATTTCCTTAATTCTACTTTATCACAATATTGATATTTATCACCATCAATTTGAATTGGAATTTTTTTCCCTTGTCCATCAATTTTTAGCTCACTGGAATAAGATGTTATAACACTCGTAGACTTCGATAAATCTCCAAAAAAAATAATCAAATAAATATAATAAAGTATTTTTATTCTAGTAAGGTCTTTGAATACATAAGTAATAATTTTGTTATCAAATATATTTGTTTTATTAATTTTGTAGTGTCCTGCATAATAATTGGTATTAGAACATAACACCCAGTCAGCTATATGATTTTGACCATCTATGTTAACTTTTAATTTTTGATTTTTCATTAACAAAAATTTTTGCAATCCTTTATATCCAAAAATAATTTTACCTAACAGTTTTTTTAGAGAACTATTAATTGAATGGACTATCGTTGCATCCCAACCTATACCTGCCATTAAAATAAAATAATCATTATTGATTTTTACTAAATTAGTTTTTTTTAAATTGTTTGATTGTAAAATTTGAACAATTTTACTTATTTTTTTACTCATATTTAGTTCAGCTTGAAGTAAATTAGCAGTTCCAGCTGGTATATAACCAATAGCAAAATCTTTTTTTGGAACAAAATTATTTTTAATAAGTTTGTTTATTGCAAATGATACTGAACCATCGCCACCAGCAACTACAAGTCTATCTATATTTAACTTAGAAATATTTTTAAATACTCCTTCTGCTTTATCCACGCTCTCAGTTTCAAAAAAAGAAACATCGTTATGCTTAGAAAGTTCATCAGAAATTTTTTTTATAAATTTAGATTTTCTGCCAGAGGAAGCGTTTTTGTTGTAAATAATGCAATATTTCATAATAAATTTTAATATTTTCTTAACATTACTATGGCACAAAGAATTAAACGATTCTAGTGCAAATTGAATTAAAAAAAAGGATTAAATGAAACCTATATTAAAATATAAAAGTATATTCATTTCAGATGTGCATCTTGGTACTAAAGGTTGCCAAGCAAATAAATTGCTTGAATTTTTTAAAAATACAAGATCAGAAAAACTTTATTGTGTAGGTGATATAATAGATATTTGGGCACTTCAAAAAAATTTTTATTGGCCACAAGAACATAATGACGTAATTCAAAAAATATTAAGAAAAGCAAGACATGGAACAGAAGTTTACTACGTTATAGGTAATCATGATGAAGTGTTTCGAAAATTTATTCCTATGCATTTTGGACAGATAAAAATGATCAATAGAGTAATTCATCAGTCTGTTTTAAATAAAAAATATTTAGTTGTTCATGGCGATGCTTGGGATGGTGTTATGAGATATGCCAAATGGTTGTCGAAGTTAGGCGCAATAGCCTATGAAATGCTATTGAAATTAAATGTAGTAATTAACTTTTTTAGACGTCTAAGAGGTAAAGGCCAGTGGTCTTTAGCAAAGTTTCTTAAATATAAGGTAAAAAATGCAGTTAAATATATGGGAGAATACGAAAAAACAATTGCAGAATATGGAAAGAAAAAAAAATTTGATGGAATAATCTGTGGGCATATTCATCATGCCCAAAATGAAAATTATGATGGTGTTAATTATTTAAATTGTGGAGACTGGGTTGAGTCTTGTACTGCCTTAGTTGAAAACTTTGATGGAACGTTTGAAATAATTTATTGGGATAAATTAAGAGAAGAATTTTTAGATAGCCGTAATAATTCAGATAAAGAAGTAATTGAAACGCCAGCTCTGAAAAAGGCATCATAATGAAAATATTAATTGTAACAGACGCTTATTTTCCACAAGTAAATGGTGTGGTAAGAACTTTAAATGAAACAGGAAAAAAACTTGAAGCAATGGGTCACGAAGTTGAGTATTTAAATCCCCAACTTTTCTTCACTGTACCAATGCCTAAATATAATGAAATAAGACTTTCTGTGAATATTTGGCCAAGAGTAAGCCATTTAATAAAAAAAATAAATCCTTCAGCCATACATATAGCTACCGAAGGTCCTTTAGGATTTATGGCAAGAAGATATTGTCTTAAAAATAATCTAAAGTTTACCACAAGTTTTCACACAAGATTTGATAAATATATGAAATTATATTTACCTTGGGTTCCTGAAAAATTATCACAGAAATTCCTAAGCAACTTTCATAACAAAGCAGAAAAAATTTTGGTTACAACCGAATCTATGAAAAAAGAACTAATTCAAATTGGAGTAGATGAAAGTAAAATGGTTGTTTGGACAAGAGGTGCTGATCATGGATCGTTTAAAAATCCAAAAAAAATCAATTTAGAATATAAAAGGCCTATATGGATATATGTAGGTCGAGTAGCTATTGAAAAAAATATTCGTGCTTATTTAAATTTAAAATTAGAAGGAACAAAACTTCTTGTTGGTAAAGGACCAGATATTGAAAAGTTAAAAAAAGAATTTCCAGATGCTCACTTCTTAGGTGAAAAAACTAACGGTGAATTAGCTTCATATTTTACATCATCTGATGTTTTTGTCTTTCCAAGCAAAACAGATACGTTTGCAATTGTAATATGTGAATCCCTCAGTTGTGGTACACCAGTTGCAGCATATCCAGTTCCTGGTCCTAAAGATATTTTCAAAGATAGTGAAATTAATTGTTTAGATGAGGATTTAGAAAAATCTGCAATGAAAGCTCTTAAAGTTGAAAGAGAAAAGTGCCTAGAATACTCTAAAAACTTTACTTGGGATAAAACCGCAGAAATTTTTATTAATAATATCTCCCCTAATTAAGTAACTAAAATTTAAATAATTGCATATTAAATTTTTAATATGTTAATTATATACTTAACTTTTAGAACATCATGATTGGCCTCTTTGAAATACTATTAATCTGTGTAATTATATTTCTACTAATAATAATTTATTCAAACAGAAACAAAAAAAATACTGATGATAAAATTATTATCTCAAAGTATGAAAAGGATGATAGCAAAACATTTATATTAGATGAATTAGAGGATCAATTTATAGCATTAGATAAATTAAATATTATAAAATATGTCAATCCAAGTGCTGAAAAAAGATTTGGTAAAAATATTTTAAATACACATCTCGGCACAATTTTAAGGCATCCTAATCTAGATGAAAAAATCAGAGAAGTTAAGTTTTCAAAAAAAACTAGTAATTTAGATTTAGAAATAAATTTGCCTTCATATCAGTATTACAGAATTTATGTGATTCCTGGACCAACTGTAATTTTTACAGAAAAAGACTCTGTTGTTTTATTTTTAAAAGATCTTACTGAAATTTCAAAAGCACAAAAATTTAGAACTGACTTTGTTGCTAATGTTAGCCATGAATTAAAAACTCCTCTTGTTTCAATTAAAGGCGCTATAGAGACAATAGAGGGTCCTGCTAAAGATGACGAAATAGCAAAGATAAACTTTCTTAAAATAATCTCTTCACAAAGCAAAAGAATGGAAAATTTAATAAGTGATCTATTAATATTAAGCAGAATTGAACTCCAGGAGCATATAAGACCTGACAAACCAGTTAATTTGAAGAATATATTAACAAAAGTAAAAGATATTCATTTTACTAGCTTAAAAGAAAAAAATATTAATCTTGAAATGAATTTAGATAATGTAAGTGATGTTATTGGTGATGAAGATAAATTAATAACAGTTTTTTCTAATTTATTAGACAATGCTATTAAATACTCAAAAGAAAAATCAACTATAAATATATTAACTTCTCCAAGCAAAGGGAAACTCATAACAAAAGGAATTAAAATATCTGTATCTGATCAAGGTATTGGAATTCCTGAGGATCAAATTAACAGGGTAACTGAAAGATTTTATAGAGTAGATGTTGAAGAGAGCAGGAAAGTTGGTGGAACAGGTTTAGGTCTTGCAATTGTCAAACATATAATTTCTCAACATAGAGGTGATTACGAAATAAAAAATCTTAATGGTAAAGGAACCGAAATTAACATTCATTTACCCAGTGAATTATAAACTTCATATAATTTAACAATTTTCACAATATAATTTAATTTGTAAATAACGGATTTTTTAAATAAAATTGTTAAATGAAAAAAATAATAATAAATTTTTTTATTTTTTCTTACTTATTTTTTAATTTTATATCAAATTCTTACTCTGAAGACTCTAATAAAAAAGACATTACAACACTTTTAAGAAACCAACAACTTACTGTATTTGATATTGGTATTTTTAGAATGAAAAATGACTTAGAAAATACGAAAAGCACTGTCAATAAACATTTTCCATCTGACAAAGTAAATGTTGATCATATCTATACTGAGGTTTTAACTTCATTCTGGAGAGATACAATTGATTTGATTGTATCAATCCCAATGAACAAAAACTTAAAAAAAGAAAATTATATGTCTGACATGCATAGATGTAAAAATATTTTCTTTTCTGTAAGAGATCATTTGTTAAGAAAACAAAATGAGAGTAATTATAATTTTAATAGAGCCTCAAGTTATATAATTACTACTTTTTCTACCCCCACAAGTTGGCCTTCATGGAAATATGATCAAAAACAAGTAAAAGACCTTATATCAATGATACAACTAGAAGTTACCTTAAGACCAACAAAGAGCTTAGCATTAAGTGAAAATGTCAGCCCAATTCGTTGTCGAGGAGATTTAGCTGCAGATAATGATACCTTAATCATTTCTAAAAAATACAACTAAAAAGTTACCTATTTAACAAAACTGTAACAAATTTGTAATACTAGAGTCCTCAATAAAATTTATTAAGCGAGTCGTTAATTAACTTTAATTCACGAAAGGATATTAAAATGAAAAAACTAACTATAGTTCTTGCTTCAATAGTTGCCATTTCTGTTGCCACTATTGCTCAAGCAAGAGATCAAATCAAAATAGTTGGATCATCTACTGTATTCCCTTACGCAACAATAGTTGCTGAAAGATTCGGGCAAACTGGATTTAAAACACCAGTAATCGAGTCAACTGGTACAGGTGGTGGTGCAAAATTATTTTGTGCTGGTGTAGGAGAAGCTCACCCTGATATAACAAATGCATCAAGAGCAATGAAAGATAAAGAAAAAGCTCTTTGCAAAAAAAATGGTGTTAATGAAATAGTTGAAGTTATTATAGGTAACGATGGTATTACTTTAGCATACAGTGTTGATGCTGAACCAGTAAACTTCACTAAAGAACAACTTTGGAAAGCTTTAGCAAAACACTCAGTTGTTGATGGTAAATTAGTAGACAACATATACAAAACATGGGATCAAATAGACCCAAGTTTACCAAAACAAAAGATTTCAGTTATGATTCCCCCAGGAACATCCGGAACAAGAGATGCTTGGAATTCGTTAGTAATGAAAAAAGGTATGCCTAAAGAGGCTAAAGCATTATACAAAGCAGGTTTCGAAGCTGGAAATAAAAAATATAAAAAACCACAAAAACTTTACAGAGAAGATGGTGCTGCAATTGAAGTTGGAGAGAATGATAGTTTAATTATTCAAAAATTATCTGAAGACAAAGAAATGTTTGGTTTCTTTGGATTTAGTTACTTCTTAGCTGCTAGAGATAAATTGCAAGCTGCAAGTATAGAAGGTGGTCAACCATCACTAGAATCTATCCAAGACTATAGTTATGCTGTTGCTAGACCATTATTCTTTTACGTAAAAAAAGCTCATGTTGGTGTAATTCCAGGATTACATGAATTTGTAAAAGAATTCACTACAACTAAAGCTATTGGTAAAAGAGGTTACTTAGCGGAAATAGGACTTGTTCCACTTGATGCTGAAACTTACAGAACAGTTAGAGATAATTCGAAATCTCTTACTGCAATGTCAATGGAGTAATATAATATTTGTGAATAAACTCAAAAGGGGCCCTATTAAATGGGCCCTTTTTTTTGTATAAATCTAAAGGAGCCAATAATTGAATTCAGTAATATTTTTAACAATCGTTCTTTTAGCTTTATCCAGTTACTTCTTTGGAAGAAAAAAAGCTATTTTAATTCAATCTAACAAACGGTTAACAGCTCTTCCAAAATTTTATGGATACTATCTTGCTATATGGTGTGGCGCACCTGCTTTTCTTTTGTATGCTTTATGGTCGATATTTGAACCTAGCATAGTAAGATTTTTTATACTTAGTGATTATTCTTCGCAAGGACTTCTAGAAGGAGAGTTGAATTTATTTTATGAAAAAGTAAAATCACTTTCTCGAAACCAGTATTCAGGAGAACTTACTGCAGAGTTACAAAGATCAGCAGAAAAATATTTAAACTTTAGAGACATAGCAAAGTGGTCTAAGGTCGTTATAGTTTTATCATTATTAATTGCATCAACAGGTTATGCGTATACAAAGATTTCAAACAACACTAAAACAAGAGAACCAGTTGAAATATTTCTTAAAGGAGTATTTTTTTTATCATCACTGGCAGCGATATTAACAACCATTGGTATTATTTTTTCCCTTTTGTTTCAAACAATAGAATTTTTTCAAGTTATCCCACTATTTGATTTTGTATTTGGAATGCACTGGTATCCTGCAAAAGCTTTTGTTCGAGATGCAAGTGAAGCACTTGATCCATCAATGTATAGTGATACTTTTGGTGCAGTTCCGATATTTGCAGGCACCTTTTTTATAGCTTTGATTGCAATGTGTGTTGCAATACCAATTGGTTTGTTAAGTGGTATATATATGGCGGAATATGCGAGCAAACGTTTAAGACAATATGCCAAACCTGTCATTGAAATTTTAGCAGGAATTCCAACTGTTGTTTATGGTTTTTTTGCTGCTTTAACAGTTGGACCTTTTTTAAAAGACCTTGGATTATCATTAGGACTAGAGGTGTCAGCAGAAAGCGCACTGGCAGCCGGTGGTGTTATGGGAATTATGATTATTCCATTTATATCAAGCTTAAGTGACGACGTAATTACAAGTGTTCCTCAAAATCTTAGAGATGGTAGCTATGCCATGGGAGCAACAAAATCTGAAACAATAAAAAGAGTAATTTTTCCAGCTGCTTTACCTGGAATTGTTGGATCTATTTTATTAGGTGTTTCTAGAGCTATTGGTGAAACAATGATTGTTGTAATGGCATCAGGGTTGGCAGCAAACCTAACTCTTAATCCATTAGAGTCCACTTCAACAATAACTGCTCAAATTGTTGTTATCTTAATTGGTGATCAACAATTTGGGGATCCGAAAACCCAAGCAGCTTTTGCACTGGGATTAAGTTTATTTATAGTTACTTTAGTTTTAAATATTGTTGCCTTATCTGTTGTGAAAAAATATAGAGAGAAATATGAATAAAGAAGAACGTTTAATTAAAAGATACAAAGCTGAAAAAAGATTTCAATTTTACGGTAAAGCTGCAATATTTATGGCTTTATTATTTCTAGTGGTATTTCTAACAAAGATATTTTCTACTGGTTACACAGCATTTCAAAAAACATGGTTGGTAATACCAGTCAATTATAATGCAGATTTATTATATTTGGATCCAGATAAAAAACCAACAACCGAAGATATTAATGATGCAGACTTTTATGAGTTTGGGATAGAAACATTTATCACTCTCGATCCAGATGCAAGTGAGGATCAAATTATGGAATTAAAAAAAATGTTTGCATTTACTTTTGAGAGAGAATTAAAATATTATCTTCTAGACAATCCTGATAGCTTTGGAAAAACAGTTGATGTAAAATTAACAGCCTCTGACGACTTAGATCAAGTATTTAAAGGAAATTATCCAAGAGATATACCTGAAAATAGAAGAAGAGCATCTGATTATCAATTAAAAATTTTTGATAAATTAAATGAAGATGGAAGAGTTATAAGTGAATTTAATGCCAGTTTTTTTACAAATGCTGATTCTAGAGAAGCTGAGTTAGCGGGAATAGCAAGCTCATTTATGGGTTCATTATTTTCCATACTTGTCTGTCTGTCAATTGCCTTTCCTGTTGCCTTACTAGCTGCAGTTTATCTAGAAGAATTTGCACCAAAAAATAGATTTACAGATTTTATAGAAGTAAATATCAATAATTTAGCAGCAGTTCCTTCAATTGTTTTTGGATTATTAGGATTAGGTGTTTTATTGGCCGTGTTTGGTTTACCTAGATCAACACCCTTAGTTGGAGGTATAACCCTTTCGTTAATGACTCTTCCAACAATTATAATAGCAGCCAGAGCATCATTGAAGGCTGTTCCACCCAGTATAAGAGAAGCAGCTTTAGCAATGGGAGCTAGCAGAATGCAAACGACGATGCATCATACCGTGCCATTGGCTTTACCTGGAACTTTATCAGGTACTATAATTGGCTTAGCTCAAGCATTAGGTGAAACAGCGCCTTTAATATTAATTGGAATGGTTGCTTTTGTTAACACAATACCAGGAACCCCTATGGATCCAGCAGCTAGCTTGCCTGTTCAAATCTATATATGGGCGGAGAGTGCCGAAAGAGGATTTGTAGAAAAAGTGTCTGCTTGCATAATGGTATTATTATTTTTCCTAATTTTTATGAATTTAGGAGCACAATTAATTAGACATAAATTTGAAAAGAAATGGAACTAAAATATGAATAAAATAGAAGCAAAAAATGTTGATGTCTATTATGGAGCGAAACAAGCTTTATTTGATATCAATATGGATATCGAAGCAAATAAAGTAACTGCTCTTATTGGACCTTCTGGTTGTGGTAAATCAACATTCTTAAGATGTTTAAATAGAATGAATGATGTGATCGATATTTGTAAAGTCAGTGGTGTCGTAAAAATTAATGACTATGACATAAATCAAAAAGATACAGATGTTGTAAGGCTTAGAGAAAAAGTTGGAATGATTTTTCAAAAACCAAATCCTTTTCCAAAAACCATTTATGAGAATATTTCTTATGGACCTGAGATACATGGGATAGCTCAATCTAAAAGTGAAATGGATAATATTGTTGAAGAGAGTTTGAGAAAAGCAGCACTTTGGGAAGAGGTAAAAGACAGAATTCACGAACCAGGTACTGGTTTATCAGGTGGACAACAACAAAGACTTTGTATTGCAAGAACAATATCAATTAAGCCAGAGGTAATACTCATGGATGAGCCATGTTCAGCTCTTGATCCAATTGCGACAGCACAAATAGAGGAGCTAATTGATGAATTAAGAAAGGAACATACTATAATAATTGTTACTCACTCAATGTCCCAAGCTGCAAGAGTCTCTCAAAATACTGGTTTTTTTCACCTTGGTAAATTGATTGAAGTAGGTTCTACTGATAAGATATTCAAGAATCCGGCTCAACAACAAACGCAGGATTACATAACAGGAAGGTTTGGATAATGAATGAAAAACCACATACAGTAAAATCTTACGAAGACCAATTAAAAAAATTAAACAATGATTTAGTTGAAATGGGGGCAAATTGCGAAACCGCTTTAGGTAAGGCAATGAAAGCAATATCAACAAATGATCATAACCTTGCTGATGATGTTATAAATTCAGATGCAGTTATAGATAATTTTGAGTCTCAGATAGAGAATGAGGTAGTAAATTTAATTGCTTTAAGACAACCAATGGCTGTTGATCTTAGAGAAACAGTTGCAGCTCTAAAGATGTCTTCAGACTTAGAAAGAATAGGTGATCTTGCCAAAAATATTGCAAAAAGAACAAAACTTATAAATACGCATTTGCCAAATAATTTAATTGAAGCAATGAATAGAATCTGCATTTTGGTTCAAAAACAATTAAAAATTGTTTTAGACTCATATCTAAGTAGATCAAGCGATGTAGCTCGAACAGTATGGGAGAGTGATGAACAAGTTGATGATTTAACAAATAAATGTATGGAGGAAGTCATCTCATTACTTAAATCAAATATGGAAAATATTGAATATGGCTCACATCTTTTATTTGTAACTAAAAACATTGAAAGGATAGGAGATCATACAACCAACATTGCTGAGCAAGTATATTATTTAGTTACAGGTGATTATTTAGAGGGTGAAAGACCTAAGGGTAGCGACTCAGTATTAACAAAGTAATGAGTGCACACATATTTATTGCAGAAGATGAGGTGCCAATTTCAACTCTATTAAAATATAATTTAGAAAAAGAAGGTCATAAGGTTTCTTCAAGTGAAAATGGAGAGGACTCTTTAAAATCAATAAAACAAAAAATGCCAGACTTAATCATATTAGATTGGATGTTGCCAGATTTATCAGGTGTTGAAATATGTAAACAGTTAAAAAGGGATAAAAAATATAATGATATTCCAATTATTATGCTTACTGCAAAAGGAGAGGAGGAAGATAAATTAAAAGCATTTGAAACTGGAGCCGATGATTACGTCACTAAACCATTTAGCCAAAAAGAATTAAATGCAAGAATTAAATCTTTGTTAAGAAGGGCTAAACCTTTGTCATCAACTGATGTTGTGGAATTTAAAGACCTTAAAATTGATAGATTGGCAAAAAGAGTTTATAGAAATGATAAGGAAATAATTTTGGGACCCACAGAATTTAAATTATTAGATTTTTTTATCAAAAATCCAAAAAGAGTTTATTCAAGAGAACAATTATTAAATAATGTTTGGGGTGAAAATATTTATGTAGAAAGTAGAACGGTTGATGTTCACATAAGAAGATTGAGAAAAGTTTTAAATGTAAGTGGATTAGAAAGTTTAATTCGCACAGTGAGATCTGCAGGCTATTCGTTAGATAACTAAATCTTTAGGCCTTACAAATTCAGAAATAATTCCTTTCTCTTCAATATTTATCCAATCATTTGTATCGAAAACTATTTTAGCAAATGCACAAGTTGGGAATTTATAATTTAATAGTTTAAAATTACTATTATCTTTATTTTTAGTTAATTTTATAACTAAATTTTTAAGAGCAGGTTCATGATTTATTAGCAATACTTTCTTAAACCTTTTATGGATATTTTTTATATACCCTATAATTTCATTTTCATTAACTAAATAAAGCTTTGAGGAACTTTTAATTTTTTTTGGTTTATTTATTTTTTTCAGTATTAAATTTAGAGTTTTTTTTGTTCTTTTTGATGAAGATAAAAGCACATAATCAAAGGAATATTTTTTTTTAACAAAAAATTCACTTATAATTTTTGCACTTTTGATGCCTCTTTTATTTAGTGGTCTTTCAAAATCACTTAAATTTGGGTCTTCCCAACTAGATTTTGCATGTCTCATGACATATAATTCGCGCATTAATTCTAAATATATGACTGCATTAAAAAAACAAGACAAAGAAGAGCTTAAATCTAATTATATAAATAGAGAATTATCATGGTTAAAATTTAACGATAGGGTTCTTTTTGAGGCGCAAAATATTGAAAATCCTCTTTATGAGAGAGTAAAATTTTTATCTATTGCAGGCTCAAATTTAGACGAATTTTTTATGGTTCGAGTTGCTGGACTATACAGTCAGATTAAACAAGAAGTCGACTCACTAAGTTCAGATGGACTAACACCTGAAGAACAGATGGAGATGGTTATCAATGATACAAAAAATCTATTAAATAAACAAAATACCATATTTAATAATCTATCAAATCAGCTGAAGAGTAATAATATTTTATTAACTAAGCCAGAAAACCTTAACACAAAGGAAAAAAAGAAATTATTAGAAATATTTAAGGAAGAAATCTATCCTCTACTTACACCATCAGCGATTGATCCTGCTCATCCTTTTCCATTTATTATTAATCAAGGGAGAGCTTTAGTTATGAAGCTGAAGAAAAAGAAAAAAAAGAGAATTCTTAATTCAATTATTGTAATTCCTAAAGCTTTATCAAGATTTATTGAAATAGACGGAGGAAAATCATTTAAGAAATTTTTAGTTCTAGATGATGTTATTGGTTACTTTGCCTCTGAAATTTTTCCAGATCATTTATTAGAAAAGAAAATGATATTTAGAGTAATAAGAGATAGTGATGTAGAAATTCAAGAAGAGGCTGAGGATTTAGTCAGATCATTTGAACTAGCATTAAAGCGAAGAAGAACTGGTGATATTGTTAGATTAGAAATTTTAGAAAAAAGCGACAAAGAACTTGTAAAATTTATAACAAATAAATTAGAAATTAATCCAAATTATATTTATGAAGTAGCAGGTTTAGTTGGAATCCAGGATATAGACCAAATTTGTAAAATTAAAAATTCTAAATTAAAATTTAAAAACTTTACACCAAGAGACGTAGAAAGATTAAAAGAATACAATAATAATTTTTTTGAGACAATTAAGAAAAAAGACCTAATAGTTCATCATCCATTTGAGACTTTTGATGCTGTAATTGAATTTTTAAATCAAGCGGCTATAGATAAAAAAGTAATTGCTATTAAACAAACATTGTATAGGACTACTTTAGATTCACCAATTGTTAAAGCATTAATTAGCGCTGCCGAAAATGGTAAAACAGTTACAGCTTTAATTGAAATCAAAGCTAGATTTGATGAAGAAGCAAATATACAACTGGCAAGAAGTCTTGAAAAAGCTGGAGTTCAAATTGTTTATGGTTTTGCAAAATACAAAACACATGCCAAATCATCACTAATACATCGACGTGAGGGTGGTAAAATTCAAACATATTTCCATTTGGGTACAGGCAATTATCATCCTGTAAATGCAAAAATATACACAGACTTATCTCTATTTAGCTCTGATAAAAAAATGGCTACAGATGTAGAAAAATTCTACAATTATGTGACTGGTTATTCAAAACCAAGAAATTTAAATAAAATTTCCATTTCTCCAGTAAATTTAAGAAAAACTTTAAATCAGAATATAGATAAGGAAATAAGTAATGCAAAAAAAGGGAAACACGCTGAGATTTGGGCTAAAATGAATTCATTAGTTGATCCACAAATAATTGATAAGTTTTATGAGGCTTCTAGTGTTGGTGTAAAAGTCTTTTTATTTGTAAGAGGTGTATGTTGTTTAAGACCTGGTATTAAAAATAAATCAGAAAATATTATTGTAAAAAGTATCATTGGAAGATTTCTTGAACACTCAAGAATTTATTGTTTTGCAAATGGAAAGTTTATGCCCAACAGAAATGCAAAAGTTTATATTTCATCTGCAGATTTGATGCCAAGAAATCTAGATAGAAGAGTCGAACTTCTCGTGCCAATTGAAAATCAAACTGTGCATGAACAGGTTTTAGACCAAATAATGATGGCCAATTATCTCGACACGAAGCAGAGCTGGGAACTTTATCCTGATGGAAATTATCAAAAAATTAAATATAGTCGAAAAGATTCTTTTTCTGCACATGATTATTTCATGAATAATCCAAGTTTATCAGGAAGAGGAAAAGCAAAACTAAAAATTAGACCTAAAAAATTAAACTTAAGGTTGGTTAAAGGTGGAACTTAAAGTAATTAAAAATAAGCAAAATTTAAAATTAAGACAATCAAAATTAGCTATTATTGATATAGGTTCAAATTCTATAAGAATGTTAATTTACGATGATTTTACATCATCAAGAGTACCTTTTTTTAACGAAAAAGCTGTTTGTGAACTTGGTAAAAACTTAGATAAATCAAAAAAACTTCACAAATCAGGCAAGATATATGCTTTAAAAGTCTTAAAAAGATTTTCAGAAATTCTTAATGTTTCAAAAATTAATAACCTTAAAATTATTGCAACAGCTGTATTAAGAGAAGCTACAGACGCAAAGCCCTTTATTGATGAAGTAGAATACTTATTTAAAAAAAATATAAATATTTTAACTGGTGAAGAAGAAGCCGAATCATCAGCTGAAGGAGTTAAAATTGGATTTGAGAATGTGGATGGACTTGTTGCTGATTTAGGTGGTGGAAGTTTAGAGCTTGCTAGAGTTGAAAACAATGTTGTAACAAATAAAACATCACTTCCGGTTGGTGTTTTAAGGTTAATTAACAATCCTATTGTTAAAAAAAGAAATTTACCTAAATATCTCAAAAATCTCTTAAGAGATGAAAAATGGTTATCTAAAAAAAAATTTAATAATTTATATTTGGTGGGAGGTACGTGGAGAGCTTTGTTTAAATTACACTTATTTCAAAATGAATATCCAGTCCATATTATTCATCAATACTCAATTGAAAATGAAAAACTCACAAAATTTTTAGAAAAAATTTCTTCATTTAATAAATCTAAATTGAAATCAGTTGAATACATATCAAAGTCTAGAACACCTTATCTTCCTTATAGCTCAATAATTCTAGAAGAAATTATGAACATAGCAAATCCAAAAAATGTTATTTGCTCAATTAGCGGTATTAGAGAAGGATCTCTTGCCAAAGATTTATTTAAAAACTCAGATAGTAATTTTGTTTTTAATAAATCATTAGAGCATATTTCAAAAAAAAGAGGCGATTTAGGATCTACATATAAGAAATATTTTGATTTTATAAAACCTATATTTGAGGGAAATGAGCATTTTAATCAAAAATTGCTTCATCTATCTTGTGTACTAAGTCATATGGATTGGGGTTTGGGAGCATTCCAAAAAGCAGAGTTGGTTTTTCAAGAAACATTAAATACGCCTTTATTAAAACTTTCACATAAAGAAAGAATACAATTGGCACTTTCTTGTTACTGGAGATATTGTAGTATAAAATACAACCCAAAAATAGAATACTTAACGTTTTTAAATAACAACGAGATATATTCTTGCAAACAAGTTGGTGCAGCCTTAAGATTTGCTAATTCTCTTACATCAATATCTACAATTTTTTTAGAAGAGTTTAAACTTTATAAAAGAGGTAATTCAGTATTTTTAAAAATTCCATCCCAGCACCAGGAAATTATTTCAAAACAAGTGACTAAAAAATTCAAAGCCTTATCAAGGGAATTATTTCTAGAACCTAGGGTAATTTATTCAAATTAATTTAATATTATTTTAATTTAACTTTAATTATATAATTAAAAAATATAATGAAAAATAATAAAATAGAAGCAATTGTTTTTGATTTAGCAGGCACCCTAATAGATTTTGGTAGTTTGGCACCATCAAAAGTTCTAATTCATATTTTTAATAAGATTGGAATACCAATTAGTAGAAAAGAAGCTATTGGTCCTATGGGTATTGAAAAAAGAGCACA
The DNA here is from genome assembly GCA_902549785.1 of uncultured Pelagibacteraceae bacterium. Next base: position 25,185 of record CACCWT010000003.1, on the reverse strand, counting down.
TATAAGTCAATTAATTAATACAAAAAAAATAAATCTTCAGTGGAAAAAAAAATATAAAAAAAAACCTAGTAAAAATGATATCGATAAATTATTTAAACTTTTTAATCCAGAATTAAAAAAAATTATTAAAAAACATTCTAAATTTATTTCAGGCAGTAAAAGAACCATAGAATTTATAAAAAAAAAAAAAATTAAAATAGCTACAAATACTGGATATTCTGATGATATTTTAAAAACTATATTGCCAGAATTAAAAAAACAAGGATTTACTCCAGATATTTCTTATAGTTCATCGCATACAAGAATTGGAAGACCCTCAGCTGAAATAATATATAAAATTTTTTCTGAATTAAATATTACTAAGGGATCAAATTGTATAAAAGTTGATGACACTATTCCTGGATTGTTAGAGGGAGTAAATGCTGGGATGTGGGTAGTGGGTGTTATTTTTTCAGGTAATGAATTTGGTAAAACAGAAGTCGAATTTAATAAACTTTCTTTTAAAGATAAAACTAAATTTAGAAAAAAGATCAAGAAAAAATTTGAGAAAGTAGGTGCTCACTATGTAATAGATACAATTAAAGATTTACCTAAAATTATCAAAATAATTCAAACTAGAATTAAATAAAATTACTTAGTGAAAAGCATTTTCTAAGACAGTGGAAATTACAAAAGCTTCTTTTTGTGTGTCCATGGACCTTTTTTTGTTTTAGGTAAAAATTTTTCAAGATCAATAAGGACTTTTTCAGACAATTTTCTGTAGGTGGTAAGTTTTCCTCCATAAATATTCAATAAAGGTAATTTTTTTATAATTTTTAAATCAAAAACATAATCTCTTGTGACTTTTGAGGCTGTTTTAAAATCTTCAATTAGAGGTCTTATCCCAGAATATGTATCTACGATGTCTTTTGATGTTATTTGTTTTTTTAAGTAATTATTTACTGAACTAATTAAATATCTAATTTCTTTTTTTGATATTCCTTTATTATCAGGTGATTTCACCTCTTCTTCAGTAGTTCCAATTAAAGAAAACTTTCCTTTATAAGGTATTACAAATATTATTCTTTTATCAGTATTTTGAAATGTGAACGCAACATTTTCTTTGTACAATTTTTTTGTAATAATATGACTTCCTTTAACCAATCTAATTTTTTTCTTAGATTTAATTTTTATATTTTTATTTAAGGTTTCATTTATCCATGGTCCAGATGCATTAATCAAAATTTTTGACTTTACTTTTTCACCATTTTCAAGACTAATAATCCATTCATTGCCAATAATTTCAGCTTTTTTAACTTTGTTGTATTCTAGTATTTTAGCGTTATTTCTTTTTGCATCTTTGGTATTTAATTTCGTTAATTTTTTATCGTCAATTTGTATGTCAAAATATTGGAAACCAGTTTTGTATTTTTCTTTAAGAATATTTGAAAATTTTTTTCTAAGATCAAATGTTTTTGATTTTGGTATATTACTTTTACCACCTAAATTATCGTACAAAAATAAACCAATTTTAATTAACCAGGCTGGTCGAATTTTATCTGCATAAGGAATTATAAATGGAATAGGTTTTGAAATATGTTTAGCAATTTTATAAACAATTTCTCTTTCTCTCAAAGACTCTCTAACTAATTTGAATTCATAATTTTCTAAATAACGTAGACCACCATGTATTAATTTCGTTGACCAGGATGAAGTTGCTCCACCAATCTCACCTTTGTCAGCTAAACAAACTGATAAGCCTCTACCTGCAGCATCCCTTGCAATACCTGCACCGTTTATACCGCCACCTATTATGAATAAATCGAATATTTTAGACATTTAAATTATGATTTGTTTTAAAATATACAACCTCTTTTAGAAATATTATATATTTTTACATTTAAGTAATCAAAATTTAACGATACTTTAACATAAATAATTTATCATTAATAAAATCATAAATTAACAAAAGAGGTAAAATGAAAAAAATATTGAGTGTTTTAACAATTCTATTTACTTTCTCTTTTACATCACACAGTTATTCAAAAACAGAAATTCATTGGTGGTATGGAAATAGTGGATTTCTTGGTGATGTAATTATTGAAATTGCAAATAGATTTAATGCTTCACAAGATGAATACACCGTCATTCCTACAGGTAAAGGAAGTTATGAAGATAACATGGCGGCAACTATAGCTGCATTTAGAGCGGGAGACCAACCACATTATTCACAGGTTTACGATGCTGGTGCTGCAATTATGGTAGCCCAAGTTAAAAATGGCGTTGTTATTGGTTTTGAAGATATGGCTGAGAAATATGGAATTAAAGTAGATGCAGATAATTATATTCCTGGAATTAAAAACTTCTATGCTGACTCTGATGGAAAAATGATAGGTGTTCCTTTTAATAGTTCAACTTGCTTAATGTATGCAAATATGGACATATTGAAAGAAGTAGGAATAGAATCAGTTCCAAAAACTTATGAAGAATTTGAGGCTATGGCTCCAAAAATTAAAGCTGCTGGATATATTCCTTTAGTTCAAAGTCACTTTCCATGGATCTGGACAGAAAATTTCTTTTCAAGACATAATCTACTTATGACAGATGGAAACAATGGTTACGATGCTGTTCCGACAAAAACTTTATTTGCTGAAACAGATGCATTTGTTTATCATTGGAAAAAAGTAAAAGAATGGTACGAAAAAGGTCTCTACGGTTATAAAGGAAGAGCATGGGGAGATAATCAAGCACCATTTATAGCAGGTGAGGCTGCTTTTTGGTTTGGATCTGCTGCATCATTTGGTGGAATGAAAGGTGTTGTTCCAAATTTTACAGTTAATCATATTCCTTATTGGGATTCAGTAACTGGTGGCAAAGAGTATCCAACATTTATTGGTGGCGCAGCAAACTGGATCTTAAATGGTCATACAGAAGAAGAGTATAAAGGACTTGCTAAATTCATAGAATTTATGGGTTCTCCTGAAATGGATTTATACTATCACAACATGACAGGTTATTCTGCTGTAACTAAAGGTGGTATAGAATTAGCTGAAACTATAAACTTTTATAGAGCTTCTCCATATCACAAAGCTGTTGGTGAACAATTAAGCTTAGAAGGTTCAACTATTCCTGGTGGATATAGAGCTGGTAACTGGCCTCAAATTCGTGAAGTAATTTACGAAAATGTTGAGCCAATGTTAAATGGCAAAATATCAATCGAAAAAGGATTAAAGAACATGGATAAGGGTGCAGCTAAATTGTTAAAACAATTTGCTAAGACTCTTTAAAAAATAATATAAATTAGGAGGGTATTAATATACCCTCCTATTTATTTTATGAAAAAAGTTCAGTTTAAATCAAACTATTCACAGTATTTTTTTTTAGCACCACAGCTAGGTATTTTATTAATATTTTTATATTGGCCAATAATACAAACTTTTAGAGATGCATTTACCATGCAAGATGCATTTGGATTTGGAAGACAATTTGTATGGTTTGATAATTTTTTATTTATTTTTGATGACCCGGCTTATTTAATAGCTTTTAAGTTTACTATTATTTATAGCTTTGTGATTACACTTGTTACAGGAGCCATTGGATTGTTACTTGCTGTACAAGCCAATAATGTAATGCATGGAAAAAGTGCCTACAAAACTCTTTTGATTTGGCCTTATGCTATTGCGCCAGCGGTGGTGGGTGTTATGGCAAATTATTTTTTTAGTGAAAGATTTGGATTATTGTATCATCTATTTAACGATTTATGGGGTTTTAATTGGTATGAAAGTGTTTTTGATTCTTATATCTACTTAATAATAGCAGGATCATGGAAACAAATAAGTGCTAATTTTATTTTCTTCTTAGCCGGTCTTCAAGCAATACAAAAATCTGTTATTGAAGCATCCATAATTGATTGTAAAAGTAGTTTAAGAAGATTTTGGACAATCACTTTCCCTCTATTGATGCCCACAACTTTCTTTTTAATCATTATCAATATAACTTATGCTTTTTTTGATACTTTTGGAATAATTGACACTACAACAATTGGTGCACCCTCAGGTGAAACAAGAACTCTTGTTTATAAAGCATACATGGACGGATTTAGGGGGTTAGACTTAGGAAGTGCTGGTGCTCAATCAATTATGATGATGTTGATTGTTTTAGTTATTACAATTTTTCAATTTAGATACATAGAAGGGAAAATACATTACAATTAAAATGATTAGATATTTTTCATCAAACTTTTCTCATTTAATTCTTTTGATAGGCATTTTTATTATGATAATTCCTGTTTGGTTAATTTTTGCAAGCTCAACTCATACAGCTTCGATAATTAATACCCAAGGTCTTCAATTTTTTTTAGGAGATAAGTTTTTAGAGAATTATACAAAAGTTTTATTATATGAAGGTGGTTTTTTTAAAGAAATTACTGCATTAAAGATGTTTTTAAATAGTTTTTTAATGGCAACTGGAGTTGCGTTTTTATCAGTTATTTCATCTCTTATGACTGCATATGTCTTAGTTTATTTTAGAGTGAAATATGCAACATTATTATTTTGGATAATTTTTATTACTATACTAGTCCCTCTGGAGTTAAGAATTTTTCCTACCTATTCTGTTATGTCTACACTTAACTTAGTAAACTCATATTGGGGACTAATTATTCCAATTTCAGCTTCTGCTATAGCTACTTTATTTTTTAGGCAGTTTTATAAAACTATACCTGATGAATTACTTGAATCAGCAAAATTGGATGGTGCAAATACTTGGAGATTTTTTATTGACTTTTTAGTGCCATTGTCAAAAACAATGATTGTTGCAATGTTCATATTTATGTTTGTATTCGGTTATAATCAATATTTATGGCCGATATTAGTAACTTCTTCTGAACAATATTGGACTGTTGTCATGGGATTAAAGATGATGTCTGGATCAATTGTTAACAAATTTGCATTTGTTATCATGTCAATGATACCACCAGTATTAATTATAATTGTATTACAAAAATATTTTATTAAAGGGATCTTTCAAGACAAATGAAAATTAAATTATCACAAATTTTAGCACACATTGTACTTATACTAGGTGTTTTATTAATGGTAATTCCGATTTGGTTATCATTTGCTAGCTCTACCCACGATACTGTAACTATTTTAAAAGAGGGAATGAAATTTGGTCTTGGCGATCAATTAACAAGAAATTATAACGAAGTTTTAAATGAGAAGGGTGGTTGGTCAGAGGAAGTGACTGCTGCAAAAATGTTTATAAATAGCTTTATAATGGCTTTGGGAATTGCAACCCTTAAAGTAATTATCTCAGCAATGTCAGCTTATGCTTTAGTTTATTTTAGATTCAAATTAGCTGTACCAATTTTTTGGTTAATCTTTATTACTTTACTTGTGCCTCTGGAGGTTAGGATTTTTCCAAGTTATAAGATTGTATCAGATTTAGGTTTAACTAATTCATACACAGGTCTTGTTCTTCCATTGGTTGCATCAGCCACCGCTACCTTTTTTTTTAGACAGTTTTATAAAACTATACCTGATGAATTACTTGAATCAGCAAAATTAGATGGAGCAAATAGTTGGAGATTTTTTATAGATTTTTTAGTTCCATTATCTAAAACAATGATTGCAGCGATGTTTATATTCATGTTTGTATACGGATATAGTCAATATTTATGGCCGTTAATAATGACTACGAGTGAGGAATATTGGACTGTAGTAATGGGAATGAAAATTATATTTACTGAAAGTTATGAGGGAGTTGCTTTACCAAGAACAGCAGAGAGATTTGCTTATATTATTTTATCAATGATCCCCCCAGTTTTAGTGGTAGTATTTTTGCAAAAATGGTTCATAAAAGGATTAATTCAAACAGAGAAATAAATGAGTTTTTTAGAATTAAATAAAGTTACTAAAATCTATCCAAACGGAACTAAAGCTGTTCATGAGACAAGTATGAATGTAGAAAATGGTGAATTCATGGTTTTTGTTGGACCGAGCGGATGTGGAAAATCTACTCTTTTAAGAATGATTGCTGGGTTAGAAGACATAACTGAAGGTAATATAAATCTTGATGGAATATTAATTAATAAAGTTGACCCTTCAGAGAGAGATGTTGCGATGGTTTTTCAGAATTATGCACTCTATCCTCACATGAATGTTTACAACAATTTGGCTTACGGATTAAAAAATAGAGGTATTTCAAAAGAAGATATTGAAAAAAAAGTTAATGAGGCAGCAAAGCTATTACAAATTTCTGAATACTTGCAAAGAAAACCATCCATGTTGTCAGGAGGTCAAAGGCAGAGAGTTGCTATGGGAAGAGCTATTGTAAGAAGTCCTAAAATATTTTTATTTGATGAGCCATTATCTAATTTAGATGCAAAACTAAGAATACAAATGAGGCTTGAAATAAAAAAACTTCAGCAAAAAGTTGGAGTGACAAGTATATTTGTAACTCATGACCAAGTAGAAGCTATGACCTTAGCTGATAGACTGGCAGTAATAAATAATGGCCTTATTGAGCAGCTTGGAACACCGATAGAAATTTATAATAATCCTAAATCTATGTTTGTCGCAGGATTTATAGGTTCGCCACAGATGAATTTTCTTGAAGGAGAATTAAAAAATAAAACTCTTACTTCAGAAGGTTTTGAAATTAATAATGTTACAAGTGATTTTAATGGACCAGTTATATTAGGAATTAGACCAGAGCATATGTCGCAAACTGATAAAGGTTTAATAAATTTATCTGTAGATCTGGTAGAACAATTAGGTTCAGATAATTTGATTTATGGAGAAATAAAAAATAAAAAAGATTTTTGTTTTAGATGTCCTGGAAGTCAAATTATTAAAAAAGGAAGTAAATTATCTTTGAACATAAATGATAACAATTATTATGTTTTTGATAAATCTAATGGTAATCGAGTAAATTAATTTTGATTTTATCAAAGCCAAATTATATTAAAATTTACGGCCATAGAGGCGCTAGAGGAGATCTTCCTGAAAATACTCTAGAAAGTTTTAAATATTTATTTAAAAACAATATTAATGCATACGAAACAGATATTTTGATTTCCAAAGATCTTATTCCTGTGATTACACATGACTTTAGATTAGATCCAAGTTTTACAAAAGATAATGAGGGAAATTGGATAACGGATGAAAATATAATAATATTTGACTTAAGTTACGATGAGCTTTTAAAATTTGATGTTGGGGCTTTAAATAAATTATCTAGATATGGAAGAAGATTTGTTAATCAAAAAACTTTAGAAAATCAAAAGATACCAAAACTTTCTGAGTTATTAGAATTATCTTCAAAAAACAAATCTGAAAATTTATTAATAAATTTAGAAATTAAATCTACACCTGACGAGGAAAATTTAACTCCAACCCCAGAGGAAATGGTAAAACTTGTTATGCAAGAAGTAAATAAATCAAATTTACAAAATAAAATAATCATTTCTTCATTTGATTGGAGAACACTGACAGAAATCAAAAATCATTACCCTGAAATTTCAAGAGCTTATTTAAGTTTTCAACAACAGACAGGAATTAAAATTAAAAATACAATTTACAATAGATCTCCATGGATGAGTTTCTTACCTTTTTTTGAAAAATATGAGTTACCAAAAATTATAAAATCACAAGGTGGAAAGGCTTGGCATCCATACCATAAAGATATTACAAAAAAACTAGTAGAAATTTCTCATCAGGAAGATTTGCCAGTGAACGTTTGGACAGTTAATGAAGAGTACGATATGTTAAAAATGATTGAGTATAGTGTAGATGGTATCATGACAGACTATCCATTAAGGCTGAAAGAACTTTGTGATAAAGAAAATATAAACTGGTTTTAGTTTATTTTAATGGATTTAAATATAGTTAATAACCAAGAGCAATTTTTAGCAGGTAAACTTAGAGGGTATACTTTAAAAGGTGCAGAAAATAAATTTGACGATAAAGGAAAACCTTTACCATTTCCAGGGTGCACAATAATTTGTAATATTCCTCTTAATACATATTTATCTGATCAAATTATTGGTTTTCAAAAAAATTTAAAAAATTTTAATCCTGAAAAAACTTATTCCTATTTACCTCCATCTAGTTTTCATATGACATTATTTGACTGTTGTAATTTAAATACAAAAAATACTTGTTATTGGCCAACAGATATAGATCTTGATATGGATTACAAAGATATAGCTATTCAATTAAATAAAAGAATTGAAAACTATAATTTTCCAAAAGAAATCAATTTAAAAATAAAAACATTTTTTGGTGGCTACAGCATTGTTTTAGAACCCTTTTCCGAGGAGGACGAAAAAATTTTAAGAAATTGTAGAGATGAACTAAGTGATTTATTGAAAATTAAATTTGAAAATCATCAAAGATATACTTTCCATGTTACATTAGCTTATATTTTGAGACAACTTAATGAAACTGAAATAAAAAATTTAACTAAATTTAATAAACAATTATCCTCTGATTTTAATAAAAAATTTCCAAAAATTACTTTCACAAAACCTGAAATGTGTACCTTTAAAAACATGCTGGAGTTTGAAAGTATTAATCCTTCTAGCCTGTAATAGTTTTAACTTATAGATATTCTTCATTATTATTTTAATTTTTGATTTTCAATAAATTTTTTAAAAACTGATTTAGAAAATTGACCTTAAATCTTATAGGTTCAATTTTTCTACGAGATAGTTTTATCTCTTGTCCTGTTATTGAAAAGTATTTTTTTAGCCACAAATACAGCAAAAAGTGCACCGATAATTTCTGCTAATATATAAACTGGAGTATGCATATAATTAATTCCAGTAAAACTTTCTGTAAATGTTCTTGCTATTGCCACAGCAGGATTTGCGAATGATGTAGACGATGTAAACCAATAACCAGCAGTGATATAAAAGGCTACACATGAGGCAACTACCACACTTCCTTTCTTTAAAGATCCAAAAATTATGAGAATTAATCCAAATGTTGCTACAATTTCAGATGTAAATATATGTACTCCGTCCCTTGATTTTGTTGATAATTCAAAAATTTGATGTTCAAAAAAGAAATTGGCGAGTGCTACACCTAACAAACAACCTAAAATTTGTGCAGATATATATGTAGGTAATAAATTTCCTTTTAATTTTTTTGTAAGAAACATTGCTAGACTTACAAATGGATTAAAATGTGCTCCTGAAACATCACTAAAAACAGTTATTAGCACAAAAAGTCCTGCGCCAGTTGCTATCGTATTGGCTAAAAGCATAATACCCGTATCATCTGTAAGATTTTCAGCCATTATTCCTGAGCCAACAATAATCATTACAAGGAAACAACTACCAATAAATTCTCCAAGAAAAAACTTACTATATTTCATTGTTAATCCAATTTTCTATTTTCTTAAATATTGTTTGATATGTATCATTAAATACTTTTTTTTGATTTGTTGTATCAGTATCTAAATTAAATTTTTTTACTGGATCTTCAATATCCCAATGAATAATTTGATTTTTATCAGGCCAAATAGGACACACTTCATTGTTAGCATTGTTACACACCGTAATTACATAATCTAATTTAATATCTGAGTTAATAAAAGTATCAAAATTTTTTGAACTGTAATTTGACAAATCAAATTTCTTTTCTTTTAAAAATTTTTCTATAATTGGATTAATTTGTCCTGAAGGATTACTACCTGCGCTATAACCAATAAATTTATCATAATATAAGTTATTAATAATACTCTCAGCTATAATACTTCTTGCTGAATTCCCTGTGCAGACAAATAAAACTCTTTTCATTAGAATATCACTTTATAAATTCCAATTACAAAAAGAGGTATTTGTAATCCAAAATTTGTTAAAATAGCCTTATCTTTTGAAATAAATCCAGCTATAGTCCACCCCACAACACCCAGTCCATGAAAATAAATATTTATAGGGTAGATGTTAAGATTAGTAAGTAAAATTCCAGTTAAGACTAAAAATGTACTTATCCATTTTAGATATTTTTTTATAAACATAATCACTCCTTGATTTTGTTTATGTCAGTTTTGTTAAGGATTTATGAAATTAAGTAATTTTTACTAATTTATTTAATGCATCTTCAAGATAATCTAATCTATCTTGACCCCAAAAAATCTAATTTTTAATGCACTTCTTGCATAAACCAAAAAATTCTAAATTATATTTGCTATATTTCATGCCTTTATTATCTTTATAATGTTTCAAATGCTCAGATAATTTATGATCATGAATCTCTTTTACATCTTCACAGTTTTCACAAATTGAAAAAACTGTTGCTTTGGTAATTTGACATTTTGAATTCTTGCAAGCTATAAAGGCATTCCTACTTTCTATTTTATGTATTTTTCCAATCTCTACCAATTTGTCCAAAGCTCTATAGACTTGTAAAGGAGCATTAATTCCTTTTTTTTTAACATCAAATAAAATTGAATATGCTTTTAATGGTTGAGAAGATTTTTCAATTATATCTAAAACTATTTTTTGATTTTTTGTTAATACTTGTTGATTTTGCATTTTCTATTTTTATCAATTGATCATTAATTTTTCAATTGTATCGTTTGTTTAATTTTGAATAATGAAATAATAAATAAAATCAAAGCAGCTGCCACGATTGAGGGCCCTGATGGTGTATTGAATTCTAACGAAGAAAATAATCCTAAAAATACTGACAACAACCCTCCAATTATTGAAAATATAACCATCTTCTGAGGGTTATCAGATATGTTTCTAGCCATTGCGGTTGGGATAATTAATAATCCTGTAATAAGTAATAATCCAACCATTTTGATAGAAATTGCAATAATTGCAGCTATTAATATTGTAAATATTGCTTTAGCCCTGTCAGGTTTTAGACCTTCCGCTTCAGCTAATTCGTAGTTTACTGTTGAAGCAAATAAAGGTTTCCAAATTAATTTTAAAACCAATAATATTATAGCTCCACCAATCCAAATTATAAGCAAATCATCTGTTGTTACAGCTAATATATCTCCAAATAACAATCCCATGATATCAAATCTAATAAATGTTAAAAAGCCGATAACAACTAAACCAACGGCAAGTGATGAGTGAGCTAGTAGCCCTAGCAAAGCATCACCAGGTAAATTAGTTTTTCTTTCAAGTTTTACTAAAATTAATGCAATAATTGATGAAGTAATAAAAATTGCAATAGCAATATTAAAATCTAGAGTGTATGCAATTGTTACACCTAGTAAAGCTGAGTGGGCGAGAGTATCCCCAAAATATGATAATCTTCTCCAAACAACAAAACATCCAAGAGGACCTGTTACCAAAGCAATTCCAATTCCTGCAACTAAAGCTCTTATAAAAAAATCATCAAACATTTAATTTTTCTTTATCTTTCCATCAATTGAATGTTCATGGTCATGTTTGTGCTCATAAACAGATAGTGTTTGAGAAGCTTGTTCCCCAAATAATGCTTTGTACTCATTATTTCGTGCTACGTCTTTTGGAGAACCTGAACAACATACGTGTCCATTTAAACAAACAACATGATCAGTAGCACTCATTACTGTGTGTAGATCATGAGAAATTAATAATATTCCACAATTAAGTTTTTCAGAAATTTTTTTAATTAATTCATAGAGAGCAATTTCACCTGTGAAATCAACTCCTTGAACAGGTTCATCAAGAACTAATAATTCTGGTTTTTTTGAAATAGCTCTTGCAAGCAAAACTCTTTGAAATTCACCCCCTGATAAATTTCCTAAATTTTTTTCTTTAAGATGTATAACACCGGTTAATGTCAAAGCCTCATCTATCAATTCATCTTTAATATTATCTGTCAAAACCATTAAATCTTTGACTCTTAAGGGGAGAGTCCAATCTATCGATATTTTTTGAGGGACATATCCTATATTGTTTGTTAATTTTTCAACATTTCCCTCTATGTTTTTGTATATACCTAAAGCAATTTTAGCTGTTGTACTTTTCCCAGAACCATTGGGTCCAATTAAAGTTACTATTTTTCCTTTTTCAACCTCTAGCGAAACTCCTTTTACGAGCCACTTGTCATTTTGTTGGATCCCAACATTATTTAACTTTACTAATATATTTTTTTTTAAACTCATATATCCACTTGACTTCAAGATGTTATATTATTACATAGTGTTATATTATAACAAAAATTAAAAAACAATATTATGAAAAAAATAACAAAATCCACAATAATCTTATCATTCTTATCATTTTTAACTTTTTTTACATCAGCAAATGCTGATATTAAAGTTGTAGCATCAATAAAACCTATTCACTCATTAGCTAGTTATTTAATGGATGGAGTAGCTAAGCCAGATCTCATAGTTGATGGTTATGCATCGCCACACGGTTTTGCTTTAAAGCCCTCACATGCAAAAATGTTACAAAATGCAGATATTGTTTTTTGGGTAGGTGAGGATATAGAAAATTTTCTAGAAAAGCCTTTAGATTCAATTGCTAAAAAAGCAGAAAAAATCGAGTTATTAGAAATTAAAGGATTAAACAAATTAAAATTCAGAGAGAGAAATATTTTTGACGACCATGATGATCATGGACACGACGATCATGGCCACAAGAAAAAAGATGATCATGATGACCACGATGATCATGCTAAAAAAGAAGATGGTCATAAAGAAGATGACCATGATGACCACGACCACAAGAAAAAAGACGATCACGACGATCATGACGATCACGAAGGACATCACCATGGTGAACATGATCCACACATTTGGTTAGATCCTATTAATGCTAAAGTAATCTTAAATGAAATGGTTGAGCATTTAATTGAAAATGATGCAAAAAATGCTTCAACTTATAAAAGTAATTTAGAAAAAGCTCTTAAAGATATCGACAAACTTACTATTGAGGTTATGACTGATTTAAATCAAAGTACATCTTCGATAGTTTTCCATGACGCTTATCAATACTTCGAAAAAAGATTTAATGTTAACGTTCTAGGTGCTTTTACAGTTAACACTGATGTAATGCCTGGTGCAGAACAATTAGCAGAAATTAGAGAGGTAATAGAACATGATAAAGTTGCATGTATATTTTCAGAACCACAATTTAATCCTGATATAATTAATGCTGTTGCTAAAGATATGGATATTAAAACTGGTGTTTTAGATCCATTAGGTGCAACACTTACCCCTGGAAAAGCATTATATTTTGACTTGATTAAGAATATGTCAAAATCTTTCAAAGGTTGTTAATTTAGAATTGAACTTCTGCCATAAATAAGATCTAATAATATTTATGGCAACGGTTTCTTTAAGTCTTGAAGATATTTATAATTTAGCAAATAAAACTTTATTAGCTAATGGATGTGATGAAGAAACATCAAATATTTTATCTGATTTGATAATGAAAGCAGAGAGAGATGGTTCTCTTTCTCATGGCTTATTCAGATTACCCGCTTATGTTGCTGGATTAAAAAGTGGAAAAATAAATGGTAAGAATAGACCTAAAGTTTCTAAAATTACACCAAGCGTTGTTAAAGTTGATGGTAACAATTGTTTGGCACCAATGGTTTTAAATAAAAGTTTGCCGGAGTTAATTAAAGCTGCACAAGAAAATGGAGTAGCGGTTTTATCTATAACAAATTCACATCACATGGCAGCGATGTGGCCTGAAACAGAGGCAATAGCAGAAGAAGGCCTAGTTGCTTTTGCTTGCACATCTTATAAACCAGCTGTTGCACCTGCGGGATCTATCAAACCTTTATTTGGAACAAATCCAATTTCATTTGCTTGGCCTAGAAAAAATAAACCTCCAGTAGTTTATGATATGGCAACAGCATCTATGGCAATGGGTGAGGTTCAAGTTGCAAAAAGGGAAGGTCACAAAGTTCCATTAGGCACAGGATTAACAAAAGAAGGAAAGGACACAACAGATCCAGCTGAAATAGCAGATGGGGGTGTTTTATTGCCTTTTGGCGGCTATAAAGGCTCAGGGATTGCGATGATGGTCGAATTGCTTTCTGGAGCCCTTGTTGGAGATAATTTTAGTTATGAGACGGCTGAGAAGGATAATAATGATGGCGGTCCACCAAGTGGTGGAGAGTTCATTTTAGCAATATCCCCAGAAAAATTATCAAATTCTGATTGGGACACACACTCCTCAAAGTTTTTTGAAAAAATGAAATCAATGGGGGATGTTAGACTTCCTGGTGAAAGAAGACATAAAAATAGATTAGATAAAGGACCAAGACATATAAATGAAGACTTGGTTAATAAAATTAAATCTTTAAGTTAATTCTAATTCAATAGGGGTGTGATCTGAGGGTTTCTCTCTACCTCTTGGATATTTATTAATTTTAATATCCTTAATATTTTTTAATAATGAATTGGTTACTAAGAAGTGATCAATCCTCATACCATTATTTTTTTGCCAAGCTCCACTTGTGTAATCCCAAAAAGTATACTCTTCTTTATCAGGATAGATATATCGAAATGCATCATGAAATCCTAAATTATACATTTCTCTTAACTTCTTTCTAATTTCTATTCTATACAATGCATCGTTTTCATACCCTTTAGGATCATGAACATCTTCAGCAGAAGGAATAATATTAAAATCACCTGCAATGATTATATTTTCATTTGTTTTTAAAAGAGATTTCAATTTTTTTATTAAACTATCTAACCAATATAATTTATAATCATATTTCTCAGTATCTACTGGATTTCCATTTGGAGTATAGATATTTATTAGTTTAATTACTTTTGATTTATATTTTATATCGGCTGTAATTATTCTTGATTGTTTATTTTTATCTTTAAAGATATCTTTTTGAATATTATCTAATTTTTTTTTTGAAAGTATTGCAACACCGTTATAACTTTTTTGCCCAAATACGTAACTTTCATATTTAATTTTTTTAACGTCATCATAAGGATAAGTTTCATCTTGAGTTTTAATTTCCTGGACTAATACCACGTCAGGATCAAATTTTTTTAGGTATTCTTGAACGTTTAATATTCTTGCCCTAATAGAATTTACATTCCAAGAGCTAATAATCATTAAAGAGAGAATGAAACACCACAACCACAAGACGACTTACTTTGTGGGTTACTAATTTTGAATTGGTCTCCAATTAATTCTTTTACAAAATCTATTTCTGATCCTTTCAATAGATCTGCTGAAGTTTTATCGATTAAAATCTTTTCGTGTCTTAAGTCATCATCTTGAGGACTTTTATCAAATGAAAAATCATACTGAAATCCAGAGCAACCACCACCTTTGATAGCGATTCTAAAAAAAGAACCTTCCTCTTTAGATGCGAGTAGGTTATTTATTTGTTTTAACGCATTATCTGTAAATTTAATTTCTTTAATCATTATTTATCACTGTTATTACTAATATAATTAATATTTGCCAATTTTAAAGAATGAATAATTACTCAAAATTAGGTTCTTTTAGATCTCGTGGACGCTTGATAAAAGAGCCAAATAATAGGTTTAGAACTCCATTTCAAAGAGATAGAGATAGAATTATTCACTCAGCTTCATTTAGAAGGTTAAAACACAAGACACAGGTATTTGTGAACACAGATGGAGATCATTATAGAACAAGAATAACTCACTCAATGGAGGTTGCTCAGATTGCTAGATCAATATCAAGATATCTCAATTTAAATGATGATTTGGTAGAAACACTTAGTTTAGCCCATGATATGGGGCACACTCCTTTTGGACACGCTGGTGAGGACGCTTTAAACGAGTCAATGATTAATCATGGTGGCTTTGATCATAACCTTCAAACTTTAAGAATTGTAATGTTTATTGAAAATAAATACTTAAAATTTAAAGGTCTAAATTTAACTATAGAAACTTTAGATGGTCTTTTAAAACATAATGGACCTATCAATAATACTGATCACCTAGATACAATAATTGGACTTAAAAATTTTAAAAATAAAATGGATTTTAAAAAGAATTCATCTTTAGAAGCTCAAATTGCAGCTATATCTGATGACATAGCCTATAATAATCATGATATTCAAGATGGAATTAAAGCAAAACTATTTTCATTAAATCAATTATGTGAAATTAATTTTTTTAAAGAAATTTATAAATCTTATAAGACAAAAGTTAAAAATTCTAACAGAGATATTATTGTTTACCAAATAATAAGAGACTCAATTAATTTGATGGTTCAAGATGTTATTAAAAATACTTTAAAAAATATAAAAAAATACAAAATTAATAATATTAATCATGTCTATTTAAATAATAAAAAAATTGTCAATTTTTCAGCTAAATTTGCATCTATTGAAAAAGAAATTAAAAATTTTTTAAGAATTAATATGTATAATAATAAAAATGTACAAATAAAAAATAATAATGGTAAAAAAATAGTTAAACATTTATTTAAATTGATAGAAAGAAATCCAAAAAAATTTATAAAAAATAAATATATAAATAATGATAAATATAGATCTATTTCAGACTACATTTCAGGGATGACTGATAGATATGCAATACAATTATACAAAATGTCAAAATGAATATTTTTGAAGATTATTTAATAAAAATTGAAAATACTATTAAGAAAGCAAATCAAGATAATTTGTTGGAATTGCCAGAAAATTTATCTGGTATAAATGTGGATATTCCTCCTGCTAAATTTAATGGTGACGTATCTACTAATGTTGCGATGGTTTTATCAAAAATTAATAAAAAATCTCCAATTGAACTTGCAGAAATTATTTCAGGATTATTAAAAAAAAATGACAAAAATATTGATCATGTTAGTATTGAAAAACCAGGTTTTATTAATTTAAAATTTAAGAAAGAATTTTGGAGTGCTTTTATATTAGATGTGCTCAATAAACCTTCTTATGGAAGTAATTTAAACGGTAAAAAAAATAGCTTTTTAGTTGAGTTTGTTTCAGCAAACCCAACAGGACCACTTCATGTTGGACATTCAAGAGGTGCAATACTCGGTGACGTTATTTCAAATCTATTATCATTTAATGGTCACAAAGTTACCAAAGAATACTATGTAAATGACTATGGAAACCAAATTTCTCATTTTACTAAATCAGTTTATTTTAGAATAAAGGAAATTACTAATAACGAAACATTTCCAATAGAAGACAAAGATTTATATCCAGGTGCATATCTTATCGATATAGCAAAAAAAATAATTTCAAAAAATAAAGACATAAATTTTAATGACTACGATAAAATATCTGAAAAATTAAAGAAACTTTCGATTGAAGAGTCTTTAAAATTAATAAAAACAAATTTAGAAAACCTTGGAATAAAACATGATAATTTTGCTAGTGAAACAGAGGTTATAAAAAATAAAGAAGTTGACGAAGTAATAAAAAATTTAAAAGAAAAGAAATTTATTTATGAGGGAAAAATTAAAGCACCTGAAGGTGAAAATAACGAAAATTGGGTAGAAAGAGAGCAATTACTATTTAAATCTACTGAATTTGGAGATGATAAAGACAGGGCTTTGCAAAAAGAAGATAAGTCTTGGACATATTTTGCAAGTGATGTTGCATATCATAATACGAAACTGAAAAGAAATTTTGATGTGCTTGTTAATATATTGGGAGCAGATCACGCCGGTTATATTAAAAGAATTACTTCTGTCGTCGAAGCTCTTTCAGGAAAAAAAAATAAGTTAATTTGTAAAGTTAGCCAGTTAGTTAAACTGATAAAAGATAAGAAACCTTTTAAAATGTCTAAGAGAAAAGGTGATTATATAACAATTGAGGATTTAATTAATGAAGTTGGGAAAGATGCAACAAGATTTATCATGTTAAGCAGAAGTAGTGATGCTGAAATTGATTTTGATTTTGATAAAGTAAAAGAAAAATCAAAAGAAAATCCTATTTATTATGTTCAATATGCATATGCTAGAATCTCATCTGTATTCAGAAATACTCAGCATGAAATTAAAAGCGATATTAAAATAACTAATTCTGAATATAAATTTGGCGACCAAGAAATCAAATTATTCAAGAAGATTAGCGAATGGCCAAAATGTGTTGAAGTATCTACAGAAAAATTAGAACCACATAGAATATCTGTTTACTTATATGAATTAGCTTCAGAGTTTCATTCATATTGGAATATGGGTAAAGATGACATTTCAAAGAGATTTATTGAAGAGGATAACTCGATAAAAGAAGAAAAGTTAGTCTTCTTAAAGTCTATAGCCAACACTATTAAATCAGGAATGGATATTTTAGGCGTTGATACACCTGAAAAAATGTAATGATAAAAGAATTAAAATATCTTTTTTATTTAATAATTATTTTCTTCTTCATTTTTTTTACAGCAAGATATTATTTTTCAGACGAAAATATTAAAAAATCTTACAGGTCTATTTCATTGATTGATGACAAAATAAATCTTATTGAAAAAGATTTGATATTTTTAGAGAGTGATACTGAAAACATCATTGAATACGTAGAATTTAAAAAGGACAAAAAAACAAATAAATATTTATTTTGGAAACTTCTTTATAATGATAATTAAAAACCATAGATCATTTATATGTGGTGTAAAAGGTAAAGTTTTATCAAAAAAAGAAATTGAATTTTTAAAAAAATATAAGCCTTGGGGAATAATTCTTTTTAAACGAAATATTGGAAGTATTAAACAAACTATAAATTTAACTAATTCGATTAAAAAAATTTTTAACAATAAAAATTATCCAATAATGGTCGATGAAGAAGGTGGAAGAGTAAGTAGATTAAGAAAATTTATTGATAACTCAATTTTTACAGCCGAATATTTTGGCAACTTGTATAAAAAAAATAATAATAAATTTGATATATATTACAGTGTTTATGTTAAACAAATTGCTTACCTTTTGAGATTATTAGGTATTAATATCAATACAGTACCTGTTTTAGATATAAAAAGAAAAAAATTTCATAAAATTGTTGATGATAGATCATTTTCAACAGATAAAAAAATTGTCTCAAAAATAGGTGATAGATGTATTAAACTTTTTCATTCAAATAGAGTTGCTACAGTTATTAAACATATTCCTGGACATGGTTTAGCTAAAGTAGATAGTCATAAAAATCTGCCAAGAATAACTAGAAATGTGCAATATTTGATCAAAAACGACTTTTATCCCTTTAAAAATAAAAGCTCTTTGTTGGCAATGACAGGTCATTTGTTATTTGAAAAAATAGACCCGGAAAATAATGCAACGCATTCAAAAAAAATAAATAAGCTAATAAGAAATAAAATAAAATTTAAAGGTTTGATAATGACCGATGATATTTCAATGAAAGCAATTAAGGATAAGCTTGCAATAAGTGTAAAAAAATCATTTTTAGCAGGTTGCAACCTGGTATTACATTGCAATGGAAATTTGAGTGAAATGAAAATTGTTGCTCAAAATTCACCCAAAATAAACCAATTTATTATTAAAAAAACATCACAATTAACAAAGATTATAGGTTAGAGTATTTTATGCAATCAGATGATTCTTTAGACTTTAATGTAAATTTAAATAATTTTAATGGATCATTAGAGATATTACTTGATCTTGCAAAATCTCAAAAAGTTGATTTAGAACAAATATCAATTACAAAATTAGCTGATCAATTTCACCAATATATCACTGAAAAGGAAAACCTAAATCTCGAAATTGCATCTGAATATTTATTGATGGCTACTTGGCTCACTTATTTAAAGTCTAAATTATTACTTCCTGAAACAGATGAAGATGAATTTAAAGCACTTGAGGTAGCTGAAAAACTTAAATTGCAATTAAAAAAACTAGAGTTGATAAGACTATTGTCTTCACAAATGTTAAACAGAAAAAGATTGGGAAGAGATATTTTTATGCGTGGCTCTAAAAGCGGCGTTAAGTCTATTTATGACAAAAAAGTTTCTTTAACTTTGTTTGAGTTATTGAAGGCATATTCAGGAATTGTGATGACAAAAGATTTTCATACTATGAATATTCCCAAATTACCTGTTTTTACAACTGAAGATGCCATTAAAAGAATTAAAGAGTTTTTTGGAAATCTTAATGAATGGAAAAATATTTCAGATTTAGTTCCATCGGGTTTCAAAAATTCTCCTAATTTAAAAAAAAACAGGTAAAGCTGGTATATTTGCAGGATCATTAGAATTAGTTAAAGAAGGCAATGTATCATTGAAACAAAAAGAATTATTTGATGATATTTTTATTAAGGAAAATTAATGAATAAAATAAAAAAAAATAATATTGTAAAATTTCCAACTAAACTTACTGAAGTAGAAAGAGAAATTGAGGCTATTATATTTGCTGCCGCAGAACCTCTATCAGTAGAAACGATTGAGTCTAAATTATCAAAACCAACTGACATTCAACAATCATTAGAAAACCTCAAGGATTTTTACTCCAAAAGAGGCATTAATCTAATTTGTATTTCAAATAAATGGTCGTTTAGGACAGCAGTAAATTTATCATCTTTAATGTCAGAACAAAAGACAGTTGAAAAAAAACTATCTAGAGCTGCGATAGAAACACTTGCAATCATTGTTTATCATCAACCTGTCACAAGATCTGAAATTGAGGAAATTAGAGGTGTTGCATTTGGAACAAATACTTTAGAAATTTTAATGGAATTAAATTGGGTTAAACACGAGGGTAGAAAAAATGTTCCAGGTAAGCCAATACAATATGGGACAACAGACGAATTTCTAAGTCATTTTAATCTTCAAAAATTATCAGATCTACCAACTGTCAATGAATTAGGTTCGGCAGGTTTAATTGATACTTCAAGTGTTGATGCATCAATTTTTGGAACAGGCAAATTTTTCAAAGAAAAACAAGTAGATAAAAAGGAAAATATATATTCTGATATTGATGAAATGTTAAGCAGTACACTTAAAACAGACGAAACCTAAAAATTCACTTTTAAATAATCAATAATAAGGTTATAAGCAATCCATGAGTATAGGTTTTTGGCAAATTGCAATTGTAGTAATCTTAGTTGTTCTACTATTTGGTAGAGGCAAAATATCCAGCTTGATGGGTGATGTAGCAAAGGGTATCAAAAGTTTTAAAAAGGGAATGGCTACAGATGTTAATGATGATAGCCAAAATAAAAATATTTCAGACAATCAAGACTCAAATAACAAAGAGTAAAAAATGCCATCAATTGGCTGGTTAGAAATCTTAATAATTGTTTCGATTGCAATAATTGTTGTGGGGCCAAAAGATTTCCCTTTTATGCTAAAAAAAATTGGTTCATGGATAGGTTCAGCAAAAAGATATGTTAGAGATGTCCAAGGCCAAGTAAGTGATTTAACAAATGAAACTTTAAGTGCTGATGTAGAAGAAAAACCTAAATCTGAAAATCAAAAAAAGAATAAAGATGAGTAAAGATAAAGAAGGAAGTTTTATAAGTCATTTAACAGAGTTAAGAAAAAGATTAATTAATTCTTTGATATTTTTAGCAGTACTCTTTGTAATTTGTTATTATTTTTCTGAATACATCTACGGTTTTCTTGTAGAACCATATGCAAATGCAGTAAAAGATGACGATGCGAACAGAAGATTAATATTTACTGCTCTCCAAGAAACATTTTTAACATATTTAAAAGTTTCTTTTTTTACAGCATTTTTTGTTACAAGCCCATTTATACTAATTCAAATTTGGAAATTTATTGCTCCTGGTCTTTATAACCATGAAAAGAAAGCAATAATGCCATATCTTGTAGTAACTCCTATTTTATTTTTACTTGGTGGCATGCTTGTTTATTATTTGATAATGCCACTTGCTATAAAGTTTTTTTTATCTTTTGAAAGTTTAGGTGCAGCTACAAATTTACCAATACAACTGGAGGCTAAAGTTAACGAATATTTATCATTAGTTATGAAGCTTATTTATGCATTTGGATTAAGTTTTCAATTACCAGTAGTATTAAGTTTATTGGCCAGAATTGGTATTGTTAACTCAACTTTTCTTAAAGAGAGAAGAAAATATGTGGTTGTTATTATATTTGCAGCAGCTGCAGTATTAACACCTCCTGATCCAATTACTCAAATAGGTTTGGGAATTCCATTATTAATTTTATATGAATTATCAATAATATCAGTAGGAATAATTGAAAAAAAATTAGAAGAAAAAAATGCACAATATTAAAGATATTAGAAAAGACTTTAATAATTTTAAGGAAAAACTTAAAAATCGTAACATCGATACAGATCTCAATAATATTATGAGTCTTGATGAACAGAATAGAAAGCTTATCCAAGAAAAAGAAACATTTGAAATGGAAAAAAAAACCATTTCAAAATCTAAAGACCAAAAATTATTTGAAAAATCAAAAGAACTTTCTGTTAAAATTGAAGAAATTAACAAAAATCAATCAAACTTGCAGAGCCAAATTGATAGCATATTGTCATCAATACCAAACTTACCTTTGAGCGATGTTCCAATTGGTCAAGATGAAAATGCTAATGTAGAGATTGAAAAAAAAGGTGAAATTAAAGAGTTTGATTTTAAACCAAAAACCCACTTCGAATTAGGTGAAAATCTGAATATGCTTGATTTTGATTTAGCCACAAAAACCACAGGCTCTAGATTTGTATTTGTAAAAAAACAATTAGCTCAACTAGAAAGAGCTCTATCAAATTTTATGATTGATACTCATACTCAAAAAAATGGTTACACAGAAATATCACCTCCATTAATAGCTACCGCTGAGACTATGTATGGAACTGGGCAATTACCAAAATTTGAAAATGATCAATTTGAAATTAAATTAGATGCAGATGAAGGAAGAAAGTTTTTAATTCCAACTGCAGAAGTTATTTTAACGAATATAGTAAAAAACCAAATTATAAATAAGGATGATCTACCAATAAGAGTTGTCGCTTCAACTCCATGTTTTAGAAAAGAGGCAGGTAGTTACGGCAAAGATACAAAAGGAATGATTAGACAACATCAATTTTATAAAGTTGAATTAGTTAGCATAGTTGAAAATGATAAATGTGCCGATGAGTTAGAGCGTATGTCTAATGCAGCTACTATGATTTTAGATAAGTTAAAACTTCCATATAGGAAAATAATTTTATGTACTGGTGATATGGGTTTTAGCGCTGAAAAAACGTATGACATTGAGGTTTGGCTCCCTTCTGAAAATAGATATAGAGAAATTTCTAGTTGTTCCTCTTGTGGATCATTCCAAGCAAGAAGGATGAAAGCAAGATACAAAGATAAAAACAATTCAAAAGAGTTTTTAGGAACATTAAATGGTAGTGGGTTGGCAGTTGGACGTACAATGATTGCAATAATGGAAAATTATCAAACTCAAGATGGTTCAATTTTAATACCTGAAGTTCTAAAGCCATATATGCCCAATATAGACAAAATTTCCGTCAATTAAGAGTTGAGTTTGAATATAAGATAAGATAAATAGCCTTAACAAATTATATACGTTATGGATGCTGGAATTGGACAATTTATACCCTTAATTTTAATTTTTGTAATTTTCTATTTTTTCTTAATTAGACCTCAACAAAAAAAAGTTAAAGACCATAAAGCTATGGTAGAAGCTCTTAAAAGAGGTGATAAGGTTATCACATCTGGTGGCATACTTGGTACAGTTGAGAGAATTATAGATAATGAAAAAGTTGAAGTAAAAATTTCTGATAATGTAAATGTTGAAGTTGTTAGAGCAACTGGCATACAAAGTTTAGTAAGTTCCATCGAACCAAAAAAATAACATAACAAAAAAGTGTTATACTTTTCAAAATTACGGATAATATCAGTAATTATTTTTACGATAATTTTTTCATATTTTGCTCTTTCAAATTTTACAAAATTAGATGATAGATTTTTTTCAAAAAACATAAATTTAGGTTTGGACCTTCAAGGAGGCTCATACTTGTTGCTTGAAATTGACAATCGACCCGTGATTACTCAGAGACTACAGGCAAAAATTATTGAGTTGAAAAGATATTTTAAGGAAAAACAAATAAGCTTGAAGAATTTTTCTTTAAATGGAGATACCATTACTTTTGAAGCTCAAGAACAAGATCTTGAACAAGTATCAAAATTACTAAATGATAAGGAAAGTGATATTAACCAATACTATCAGAGTTACAAATCTCACGAATTTGATGTTATTGAAAATAATAATTTATTTAATCTTAATTATTCAAGATATGGATTAGTTTTATTAAAAAATGCATCCCTTGATCAAGCAATTGAAATCGTAAGAAGAAGAGTTGATGAAGTTGGAACTAATGAACCAAATATACTTAAAAGAGGTAATGACCGTATTCTTGTCGAGTTACCAGGATTAGATGATCCAAACAGAATCAAATCATTGTTAGGAAAAACAGCCAATCTTACATTTCAATTTATTTCACAAAATAGCGAAGAGTCTTTTGGAACTGAAAAATTATCATTTGAAGATGATGATAGAGAAGCAATTGTAAGTAAAAGAATAATTCTAAGTGGTGATAATTTAGTAGATGCAAAACCTACTATGAATTCACAAACTAATGAAACAGTAGTTTCATTTAGTTTAGATAGAGTAGGTGCGAAAAAATTTGGAAAAGCTACCAGCACAGGTGTGGGTAAACAATTAGCAATTATTTTAGATGGTAAAATAATCAGCGCACCAACAGTAAGAGAACCTATAGTTGGAGGATCTGGTCAAATTTCTGGAAACTTTACATTTCAATCAGCTACTGATCTTGCTTTATTGCTTAGATCGGGTGCTTTGCCAGCACCTTTAAATATTATTGAAGAAAGAACTGTTGGTCCTGACTTAGGTCAAGACTCAATTGATGCAGGAATACTATCTTTGATTATTGGATTCTTGCTAGTTATTATATTTATGATTTACAAATATAGAGCATTTGGATTAATTGCCAATTTAGCCTTAATTACAAACCTATTTTTATTAATTGGAATTCTTACATTATTCGAGGCAACTTTAACTTTGCCTGGTATAGCGGGAATAATTTTAACTGTAGGTATGGCTGTGGATGCAAATGTTTTAATTTTCGAGCGAATAAAAGAAGAAACTAAAAGTGAAAAAAATCCTATTATTGCATTTGATGCTGGTTATACAAAGTCAAGAACAACAATTTTAGACGCCAACATCACAACGTTAATTGCTGCCTTTATATTATTTTTTATGGGCTCAGGTCCAGTAAAAGGTTTCTCAGTAACATTAGGAGTTGGAATA
>CACCWT010000002.1 GCA_902549785.1 uncultured Pelagibacteraceae bacterium | reverse complement strand
ATCTTGGAGCAATAGTTCATGCAACTAATATTCCATATACAAAAAGATCACATTTTGATGGTCAAAATTTAATGGAAACAGGAGGTCACATACCTTATGCAATAAAAACTGGTTGGTTAGGAAGAGGAATGAAATTAGGAGAATTGAAAGGTGATGGTCTTGCGTTATCTTTGCCAATGCCTTTACTATTAAGAGGTATTCCAAGTAATGATAATTTTTATCCTTCAAAAAAAAGACTTCCAAGAACAGAACTTTTGCAACTTTTAAAATCTGTTTATGCAGATAAATCTGAACATGATTTAGCTAATATGATGGAAATAATTGCTAATAGATCTATGATGAGTAGTGGTGGTACTTCGATGTCCCGTAAAAATTCGTCTTTAGCTTATAAAGCAGGTTTAGAATTAAAAAAAATAAATGGTCCAAGAGTTGCTGTTTTTGAAGTTGATGGTTTTGATACTCATGCTGCTCAGGGTGGAATAAACGGTTCTCATTCAGACAGTTTAATTGAAATGGACTCAATTTTTAAAAGTTTAGAGAAGGGTCTTGGAAATGAAATTGAAAATACTTTAGTTTTAACTCTAACAGAATTTGGCAGAACTATTGAGCAAAATGGTGGACGAGGTACAGAGCATGGTTATGGATCTGCAATTTTTATGGCAGGTGGTCTTTTAAAAAAATCTCAAGTTTATACAGACTGGCCAGGACTTAAACGAAAGGAATTATTTGAAGGAAGAGATTTAAATTCCACAATTGATGCTAGATCTGTCTATGCATCAGCTATGTCTACCGTTTTTTGATATAGATTTTAAAAGAATCCAAAAAGAAGTTTTCTGGGGAGATAAACTTCAAGATTTATCTGACAAATTATTTAAAATTTAATGAAAAAAATTTTCTTAATTTTATTTAGTATATTTTTATGTTTATCTGCTGAAGCAAAAGTTAAATCTAAAGATATATCTTTTCCTAAACATTTTTATATAGATAAGATTAAATCATGCTCATATGTGGGTGGTGAGACTTTTAAATCTAAATATAAAAAAGCTAGAATTGAAAGCTTAATACGTTTAGATTGGATGAGTGAATGGGCGCTGGGTAATTCTAGAAGTGTGAATCACCTAAATCTAACTGGTCCAATGAGCTCATATGCTGTTGCTACCCATAATGCAATTGGTAATAATGATAAAACTGACATTGATGCCGCTAAAGGAATATTGATTAAAATAGCTAAAGCAAATGTTTTACTAGATACAATCGGTAAAGAAGAGTTAAAAAAGAAACCAAAATGTTGGAAAGATGGAAATCCCGAGGCACCTTGCTGGTATCATGCATATGAATTTGCAAGGGATGCTTTTACAAATTATTTGCTGATAGCAATTTATCTTAAAGATTACTTAAGTGATAAAGAAATTAAAATTGTTAACAAGTATATTAAAAAAATGCATAAAAAATTTATTAAGCCTGAAGAATTTTTAGAGAAAGAAAAAGGATTTTATGCAATGGGAAACGGAGGAATTCCAAACTTAGCTTATGCTCATTGGACAAACAATAAAAAACTAGCAGCAAAAGAATTCAATTTTAGATTTAAAAATATAGAGGAAGTGTTTTATGATGATGGCTATATCAATAATAATTCTTTTAGAGGGTTTCGAGCCTTATGGTATCACTCTTATGGTTTAAATTCAGCTTTAGGTTACATCTATTTAGCTAAAAATTGGGGGGCTAAAGTTCCAGACTCAGTTATGAATAGAATTACTAAAGCAGCAGAAGTATTAAATTTAGGGATCACTGATTATGAAAGTTTCTCCTCAAGAAAATACGATGGTAAGCAAAAAAATAATCAATATAAAAAACATAATGCTAGAAAGCACACACATCAAGAGGCTATAGCTATTGATACCTTAATGGAAATGGTAACTGGAATAAAACATGAAAAAGATATTACTTATTTAGCCAAAAGATCAAAGTATGGCATAGACAATCTAATTGGATTTAATGCTAATTGTATAAAATGAAAAAACTTTTAATTATCTTTTTTATTTTAATTTTATCATCTTTTGCTCAAGCAAAAGATCCGCCTAAAAAATATTTAGATGAAAATTATGTTTTTAAACACTCGAAATTTATAAAATGGCCAGAGAAAACAGGATCATGGGGTAAAATTGAAACACATGGACGTATCGCGCCAAATCCTTGGAATTTAAGATATGAGACAAAAATTGTTAGAGATGGAAAATATTCATTACGTTTTGAAATGAGAGATGGTGATTGCCATCGACGAGATTGTGATAGATCTAATAAAGCTGGACGGAGTGAAGTTATTTTTGAAGGAAATTATCCATCTAGTGCAAAAGGGCATATAGGAAATGTTTGGTATGCATGGTCTATGTATATCCCCGAAGGTACAAATCATATTAGACCTGCCTATACAATCTTAGGACAATTTAAAATGCCAAGTGACTATACTAAGCAATTGAATAGAGTTAATTCTTCTGGTTTTGATGAAGATTGTCCTGAAATACCAATAGTGTTCAAATTAGAAAGAGAAGGAGTTACAATTGAAAAAGATGGAGTGCTCCAATGCGAAGGGTATGGAAGAGAATTAATTATACCTACAAAGGCTTTGCACAACAAATGGCATGATTTTTTAATGAACGTAAATTGGACTGATAAAGAGGATGGTTTCATTGATTTATGGATTAATGATAAATTAGTTTATCAATCAAAAGGCAAAACATTTGGTAAGTTGCTCAAAAGAAAAAAAGATGGAAAAAAAATGGGACCTAGTTTTCGTTTTGGAATTTACAATGGAAAAAGAAAAATTCCTGTAAAAACACAAGTTGCTTATTATGATTCTTTTAGAAGTGGAAAAAAATGTAAGAAAACAGCCTTATTTCATGATTGTAATAATTTACCAAAATAATTTATGAAAAAAATTTTAATCATTCTTCTATCTCTCTTGTTAATTCCATCATATTCGTACGCTGGTAAATGGCATACAAATATGAAAAAGCAAGAGAGGAAAGATTTTGCAAATTATGTTCTTAGAAATCAATCTAAAAATAAAATGGTTTTTAATCTTAGAAATGTTCCAAATCGTCCAGGTCTAATAAAATTTTTTGATAAATTAGAAGATAGAATGGGTGTTGCGGAAAAAGGAATTGAATTTAATTTAAGTTATTCAGATGTAGGGGATGAAATGGACTGGAGTAGGTGGGGAAGTCCAGGTTTTGCTCAGAGATTTCAAATTATGGAGCCATATAAGCAAACTACAAAAAAAGGAAAAACAAAGTGGTATAGAGTTGGTTATTTTATTCCAAATGAAGTAGATACCGAGAAACATAATATCTCATTATTTGATTTTAAAATGCTTTATGGAAAAGGTGAAAAAACAGTTGGCCCTTCGTATAACTTAAATAACAATAGTTTTGCTTGGTTGTTCAATGGGCCAAATTATAGAGTTTCAAAAAATGAAGTTGATGAACAATTTTTCTTTGATCATTATGTAGTTAATTTGGATCAAAAATTTTCTCCGTTGAAAGGTAAATGGGTAAATATTTTGATTAATGCTAAATGGTCTAAAGATGGATTTTTACATTTTTGGATAGATGGTAAGCTCAGATCTAGTTACTTCGGAGATGTTTTAGGTGGTGCTACTAGTGTGAGATTTAAATTTGGACCTTATAGAAATTATATGACATATGCTACTGATGCAGGTTTAACAATAAAAGACGCAATTATTCGTTATTCTAATGTGGGTAAAGCAAATTCCTGTGATGAACTATGGAGTGGATGTGATGAAATAACAGGCCAGCTTAAAAATCAATCCCAAGTACATGGTGCTTCAGCAGTTGTACTTTGCAAACCAGCTGATGCAGATAACGATGGTACTTGTGAAAATCTTGGCTATCCAAATAATCCTAGACCTTTTTAATTAGGCTCTAATCGTTGGGAGTAAGTAAAAATCAGCTGTATCTATTTTAGAAGAATGCTCTCTTCTCATATTCCATCTTTTTTGGACACCAGCGCTAGCAAGACTTAACGTAGATCTTCCATACCGGTAGTTAGTGTTATCAATAGACTTCATTAAACCCTTTATTTTCTCATCTTTTTCAGAATAAAATAGGTTCTTACTACGATTTTCATTGGATAAACCAGTAAGCATTACACCTGCTTTTTGATAACGATAACCGTTTTTAAAGATAGAGTCTAAAGCAACCAAAGCAGTTTTAACTATTTCAATACTATTATTCGTTGAAATCGCAAAATCTATGGTTTTTGAGTTTGAATAATATCCAAATCTACTTTGAAAAGGACTTGTTCTAACAAAAACTGTAATTGACTTTGCAATTAAAGACTCAGATCTGATTTTTTCAGACGCATTCAAACAATAATTTGCAACTGCTTCTTTTAATTCTTGATATTTTTCAATTCTTTGGCCAAAAGAACGAGATACAACACAGCTTTTTCTTTTTGTTTGTGTTGTCTCTAAATCAATACAAGGAACTCCTCTTAGTTCCATTGCAGTTCTTGAACCCAAAACATTAGAGTTTTTCTTTATCCAGGTATTTGATTTGTTTTTTAGTTGTTTTGCATTATAAATTCCGTTTTTATGGTAAAATTTTGTTAACTGTCTTCCCACACCCCATACATCGTTAATTTCAACTTTTTCTAATATTGGATCAATATTTTCAATTCCTATCAAACTTGTTACACCTGATTTTTTTTTCTTTGCAATATGATTTGCAACTTTGCTTAAAGTTTTTGTCTTAGCAATACCAATACTAGTTGGAATACCTGTCCACTTTAAAACTGTCTCTCTGATTTCTCTTCCGACCTTTTCAACTTCATCATCTGAAAAATTTGACAAATCTAGAAATGCTTCATCGATAGAATAAACTTCAATAGCAGAGTTAAATCTTTTCAATGTTCTCATTACTCTTCTAGATAAATCTCCGTACAAAGAATAATTGGATGAAAAAACTTCAACTTTATTTTTAATAATAATATCTTTTGCTTTAAAGTAAGGCTCTCCCATTTTAATACCTAAAGCTTTTGCTTCAGTTGATCTTGAAATTATACAACCATCATTATTAGATAAAACTACAACAGGTTTTTTTCTTATTTTAGGATTGAATAATCTTTCACAAGAAACGTAAAAAGAGTTACAATCAATAAGTGCTATTTTTTTAGTATACTGAATGGATGACATAAGTTACAACTCCCCAAATAAATATATCC
Organism: uncultured Pelagibacteraceae bacterium; assembly: GCA_902549785.1. The sequence continues at coordinate 62,561 of CACCWT010000002.1, read as the reverse complement.
TCATCTTCATTAATTAAAATTCGATCTGTAAATTCTTTAGAACCTGATGTTAAAAATTTTTTATCCCTTTCTTGAACTAAACTTTTAACAACTAGTTCATCATGAACATTTGCAATAACTGTTGAGAAATTTTTTGGTGTTAAACTCTTATCAACAACTAATAGATCGCCATCATTAATTCCCACATCCACCATTGATTTTCCTTGAACTCTTATGATGAAGGTTGCTGGAACATTTTTGATTAAGTGAACATTTAAATCTATGTCTTCCTCAATATAGTCAGTAGCTGGGGACGGAAAACCCGCGCCAGCTTTATGTAAATAGTAAGGTATAGTTAGCTTCATAAATGTTCTTATTTTGTTCTAATTAATATCTAAGTTATTCAATAGTGTCAATCAGGTTGTATTTTGAGTCTGTAACTGAATCAAAAGTGAATCAAAACGTGAACATCGAAACCACATATTGTATACATGTGGATAATTTTAACCATAAATAGTTTGAAGATAATAAATGGAAAAAAACGAAAGCTTAACTGGAGGATGTATTTGTGGTCAGATTAAATATAGAATTACAGAAAAGCCTCTATTCACCCAAGCTTGTCATTGTAAAGATTGTAAAATTATAACTGGGTCTTCATACGTTATTAATACAAGCGTCTTAGATAACACTTTAATTATAGAAGGAGAAGTTGCATCAACAGAACTTAAAGCAGGAAGCGGCGCCACTTCCAATGCATATTTTTGTACCAAATGTGGAACTTATATTTATACTGATTATGCCTCAGCTGTTGGTAGATTAACAGTTAGAACTAAAACTTTAGATAATTCAAAAAGTTTTCCACCACAAGTGCATATTTTTACAAAAGATAAAGATCCATGGCTAAAACTTACAGATGATGTAATTTGTTTTGAAAAGATGTATGATCCAAAGAAAACATGGCCAGAGGAAAGTTTAAAAAGATACGGAGAATATTTAAAAAAAAATATTAATAAATAGTTTTGTTAGGAGATTAAAATATGAAAAAATTAACTTGTCACTGTGGGGCAATTGAAGCCGAAGTAAAAATTCCTATAGGCGGTGTTGAAAAGATCATGCGTTGCAATTGTTCAATCTGCAAAAAAAAAGGTTACATTATAGGAGTGCTTGGTCCTGATGATTTTAAACTTACAAAAGGAGAGGACAAGTTAACGCTTTATCAGTTTTATACTAATACTGCCAAACATTACTTTTGTTCTATCTGTGGAATTCATACTCATAACAGACCTAGAAGTAATCCAAAAATATATGGTGTGAATATTGCTTGCATAGAAGGCGTAGAACCGTTCGAAATCGAGGATGTCCCTGTTAATGATGGAAAGAATCATCCTCTTGATCAAAAACAATAAATTTTTTTATGCAACCAGTTGCAGATTGTTATAAAAAAGTTAGCAAAGAATGTTTTAAATTTATTAAATCTCAAGAAACTTCTAAAGAAAAATTTAAAAATAAAGAAAAGATGATTAAATCATTTTTAATTCCAATTAGTTTCTGGATTTCAAATAAAGCAAAAAAATCAAAACCTTATTTAATTGGCTTAGCAGGAGGCCAAGGAACTGGCAAAACAACAATTAGTTCTATTTTAAAAATTATTCTGACAAAATATTTTAAGCTTAGCGTTTTTAAAATCTCAATTGATGATTTGTACAAAACTAGAAAAGATAGAATAAAGTTGTCTAAAAAAATCCATCCCTTATTAAAAACTAGGGGTGTTCCAGGAACTCACGATGTAAATTTTATGTTTGATCTTTTAAAAAAAATAAATAAAAAAAAATTTAGTCAGTATAGAATTCCTAAATTTAATAAAGCTATAGATGATAGACTTAAAAGAAAGTCTTGGTATTTAGTCAAAAGAGTGCCAGATGTTATAATCTTTGAGGGTTGGTGTGTAGGAGCTAGAGCTGAAAAAAAAATTACTTTAAAAAAATCTATTAACCCTCTAGAGAAAAAAGAAGATAAAAATTTAAAATGGAGAAAATTTGTAAATCGACAATTACAGACTAAATACAAAAAATTGTTTTCAAAATTAGACTGCATGTTATTCTTAAAAGCTGGTAGTTTTAAATTATTACAGAGTTGGCGGCTTAAACAAGAGTCCTTGTTAAAATTAAACTCAAAAAATAAAGCAAATGATAAAGTAATGAGCAAAAATGAAGTATTAACATTTATGCAGACATATCAGAGGATTACCCAAAATATGTTTAAATTTGCTCCAAAATATTCTTCAATCGTGCTAAATTTAAATAGAAATCATCAAATTAAATCAATAAAATATAATAAATGAAAAAAATATCACTAACAATAATCTTTCTATTAGCTTTTACATTTGCAGCAAGCGCTGCAACTTTAACCGATGCATTAAAAATTACTTTTCAAAATAATTTAGAACTAAAAGCTGAACGAAAAAATTTAGAAGTTCAAAGAGAAGTATTAAATATTTCGAAAAGTGATTTTTTTCCAACTTTAACATTGTCTGGTACAAAAAATTTCGAAAATACCAACAAACTTACAAATCAAAGTGGTGCTGATGCTTCGATCACTGATACAGATACGATGACTACATCGGTAAAATTAGAACAAACTTTGATTGATGGTAGTGCGAGAAGTACCAAGTATGAAAAAAGTAAATTAGGACTAAACCTTTCTGAAGCAAAACTAATCAAAAAAGAACAAGATGTTTTTATGAAAGCAATTGAAGCATATACCGGTTTAATACTTGCTTATGAAAAATTAAGTATTAATCAAGAAAATGTAAATTTACTTCAAAGACAATTTGAAATAGACAATGCGCGATTATCTAGAGCTCAAATTACTGCTACAGACTTAGCACAATCCCAATCTTCTTTGTCAGGAGCTCAAGCAGGTTATATAGGAGCTCAAAATAATATTATTACTAGCAAGTTAGCGTATGAAAATATAATAGGACCTATCAATACTGATGAAAAACTAAAAAAAATATATAATTCAGAAGTTTCAATACCATCAAGTTTAGTTGAAGCAAAAAAAATATCTGAACAAAAAAGTCCTGATCTTATAATTGCTGAAATAGAATATGGACAGTCTGAATTAGATGTAAAAATAGCAAGATCAGATTTATCACCAACGGCTAAACTTTCGCTCGAGAGATCGTATACAGATGATCTGAGTGCAACATATGATGAAAGAGAAAAAGATATTTTGCAAGCAACAGTGAGCTGGCCTTTTCAATTTGGGGGTAAGAATAAGTCTAATGTAAATAAAAATCTTCAAGTTAAAGGGATGAAAAAATTACTTCTTGAAAACGCTTTTAGAAATAACACCCAAGGTGTTACTGCTGCATGGTCAACTTTAGAGTCATCTAAAAGCCTTTTAAGAGCTGTTCAATCCCAAGTTAAGGCTGCTGAAATAGCAAATGAGGGAATTAGTTTTGAATATGAGAGCGGTTTGAACAGATCAACATTTGATGTACTTCAATCGAGATCAAATTTGATAAATGCTAAAATAAATCTTGCAGAGGCTGAAAGAAATTACTTATTAGCCCAATACAGATTGTTAAAGTCAGCAGGCTTATTAAATAGTGACTACTTAAAACTTAGATAAATAAACACTTTTAAACGCAATATTAAAAAAATATTGCTAATGAGAACAAAATGTGTACATTTATCTTCATGATTCGATTGTTAAAAAACGTAAAAAAAGAGGCAAAAAATGACTAAAAATAACTTAAAAGTGGTTAAAACCGCTAAAGATAAAGAATTGGAAAATAAGGAAAAAAATAAAGCATTAGACGCAGCAATTAGCCAAATTACAGATAGCTTTGGAAAAGGCTCTGTAATGAAACTTGGAGAACAAAAGGCTATGGATGTTGAGTCTGTTTCTACTGGATCTTTAAGTCTTGATCTAGCACTTGGTATAGGAGGACTACCAAAAGGAAGAATTATTGAAATTTATGGACCAGAGTCGTCTGGAAAAACTACATTAGCATTACAAGTAGTTGCTGAAGCACAAAAAGCTGGTGGAATTTGTGGATTTGTTGATGCAGAACATGCATTAGATCCAGTTTATGCAAAAAAATTGGGTGTTAATACTGAAGAACTGCTTATTTCACAACCAGATACAGGTGAACAAGCTTTAGAAATTACGGATACTTTAATTAAGTCTGGCTCAATGTCAGTACTTGTTGTTGACTCAGTTGCTGCATTAACCCCAAGAGCTGAAATTGAAGGAGACATGGGAGATCATCATGTTGGTCTTCAAGCAAGACTAATGTCACAAGCTCTTAGAAAATTAACAGGATCAATATCAAGAACTAACACAATGGTTATTTTCATTAACCAAATTAGAATGAAAATTGGTGTTATGTTTGGAAGCCCAGAAACAACATCTGGTGGTAATTCTTTGAAATTCTATTCTTCAGTCAGAATGGATATTAGAAGAATTGGCGCGATTAAAGATAAAGAACAAATAATTGGAAATACAACAAGAGTTAAAGTTGTTAAAAATAAAGTTGCTCCACCATTTAAAGTAGTTGAATTCGATTTAATGTATGGAAAAGGAATTAGTAAAGTAGGGGAACTAATCGACCTTGGTGCTAAAGCTGAGATTGTAGAAAAATCAGGAGCTTGGTACGCTTATAAAGGAGAAAAAATTGGTCAAGGTAGAGAGAACGCTAAACTTTACCTTGAGCAAAACCCAAAAGCTGCAGCTGAGATTGAAATGGCTATTAGAGAAAAAGCAGGCGTCATTTCAAAAAAGATAGAGGGAAACCCTTTAAGCGAAGAGAAGGTTGAGGCTCAGAAAAAAGAGGAAGAAGTTCCAACTAAAAAAAATTAGCAGATAACTTTTAGTTATTAAGAAAAGGCGCTCAATTGGGCGCCTTTTTTCCCTTCAGAAGTGTAGACATCATATAAAAATGCTGTATTTTGGCAGTATATGGCTAAAACACTAAATGAAATTAGATCAGCATTCTTAGGTTACTTTGAGAAAAACGATCATAAAGTAGTTGAGTCTAGTAATCTGGTTCCAAATAACGATCCAACATTGATGTTTGCGAATTCGGGGATGGTTCAATTTAAAAATGTTTTTACTGGGTTAGAAAAGAGAGATTATCTAAGAGCTACAACTTCACAAAAATGTGTGAGAGCAGGTGGAAAGCATAATGATCTTGAAAATGTAGGTTACACCCCAAGACATCATACTTTTTTTGAAATGCTGGGAAACTTTTCTTTTGGCGATTATTTTAAAGAAAGAGCTATTGAACTTGCGTGGAATTTAATAACAAAAGAATTTGGTTTAGATAAGAACAGGCTTTATGTAACTGTATACCATGACGATGACGAAGCCTTTAATTACTGGAAAAAGATTGCTGGGTTAAGTGAAGATAAAATCATAAGGATAGCAACATCTGATAATTTTTGGTCTATGGGTGAAACTGGGCCTTGTGGTCCTTGTTCAGAAATATTTTATGATCATGGAGACCACTTAGAAGGAGGGTTACCAGGAACAAAAAATGAAGATGGGGACAGATTTATTGAAATTTGGAATTTAGTCTTCATGCAGTTTGAGCAAATTTCAAAAGATAAGAGAATTAATCTACCAAAACCATCAGTTGATACTGGAATGGGTTTAGAGAGAATTGCTGCATTACTTCAAGGAACTCACGACAACTATGAAACCGATCATTTTAAAAAAATAATAAACTCTACTGCAGAAATTTTAAAAGTTGCGCCTAATAACGACAATTTGGCAAGTTTTAGAGTAATAGCTGATCACTTACGCGCAAGTTCATTTTTAATTGCCGAGGGAGTTTTGCCATCAAATGAAGGAAGAGGTTATGTCCTAAGAAGAATTATGAGAAGAGGAATGAGGCATTCCCATCTGCTTGGTTCTAAAGAACCAATTTTTTATAATATTTTTAAAACTTTAAAAGACGAGATGAAAGGTAATTATTCAGAAATAGAGAGAGCTGAGTCATTAATAAAAGAAACATTAAGAATGGAAGAAGAAAAATTTTTAATTCTTTTAGATAGAGGTATTAAAATATTAAATGAAGAAATAACTAAAATAGACAAGATACTACCTGGAGAAGTAGCCTTTAAACTCTATGATACGTACGGTTTTCCATTAGATCTCACACAAGATATTTTAAAAAATAAGTCTTTAACAATTGATAATGATAAATTTCAAAGTTTAATGAAAGAAAGTAAAGAGCTTGCAAAGAAAAATTGGAAAGGCTCTGGTGATAGCGCAGTAGATGATATTTGGTTTTCCATAAAAGATCGATTAGGTCCTACAGAATTCTTAGGTTATGAAACTGACCAAGCAGAAGGCATTATTCTATCATTATTAAAAGATAACAAAGAGGTTAATGAACTAAGTGAAAATGATGAGGGTATGATTATTTTAAACCAAACTCCTTTTTATGGAGAGTCTGGGGGACAGGTAGGAGATACTGGTGAAATAATATCTGGAAACTTTAAGCTCGAGATAACAGATGTCCAAAAAAAATTAGGTGATTTATTTGTACATTACGGCAAAGTTAAATCAGGAAGTATAAAAATCAAAGACAATGTTGAGATGAAAATTGATATTGATAGACGTAATAATATAAGAGCTTATCACTCTGCAACACACCTTTTGCATGAGTCGTTAAGAAGAGTATTAGGCACTCATGTTACACAAAAAGGATCATTAGTAGCGCCAGATAGATTAAGATTTGATTTTAGCCACATGAAACCAATCTCAGACCAGGAAATAGAAAAAATAGAAAATCACGTAAATTCGATGGTACAAAAAAAATCAGAAGTTAAAACAAGGATTATGACTCCTAAAGAAGCAGTAAGTAATGGAGCCCTGGCACTATTTGGAGAAAAATATGGAGAAGAGGTTAGAGTATTATCTATGGGAGAAGAGAAAGAAAGGTATTTTTCCACTGAATTATGTGGAGGTACGCATGTAAGAAACACTGGTGACATTGGAAAATTCAAAATTATTAGTCAATCATCAATTGCAGCAGGTGTGAGAAGAGTAGAAGCACTCAGAGAAAATCAATTAAATAGTTTCTTACAAAATAAAGAAAAATTATCTGACTTATCAGCACAAAAAGATGAAGAAATGATTAATGACTTATCAAAACAGATAATTAAATTAGGCGGCAAACCAAATATAGAAAATGAAGAAAATAAGATTTTAATTAAAGAATTATCAAAACAACTAGAGCAATTAAAATTTAGTTCAATTTTAGAAAATAATTCAAAAAATATAATTCAAGATATTAAAATTAATAATATAAGCATAAGATTTCAAAAAGTTGATGATCTTCCACCCAAAGAGCTAAGAAAATTGGTTGATGCTGGAAAAAAAGATCTTAAAACAGGAATTGTTATAGTTTTTGCTAGTTTAGAAGACAAAGTAGGTCTTGCAGTTGGGATAACTGATAAGCTTACTGATAAGTATGATGCAGTCACATTTGCTAAAACAGGATCTGAAATTATTGGTGGTAAAGGTGGTGGTGGTAGAAAAGATTTTGCACAAGCAGGTGGCCAATTTAAAGATAAAATTGATGAGGCTTTTGAAAAAATTAAGACTTTAATTTAGTTTTTGTCTTAACTTACCATCTAAAGTATCTAAAAATTGATTAGTTGTTAAATACTTTGTTGAAGGTCCAATTAAAATAGCTAAGTCCTTAGTCATTGAGCCCTCTTCAACACAATCAACACATACTTTTTCTAGTGTTTCTGCAAACTTTATTAATTCCTCATTTCCATCTAATTTTCCTCTATGAGCCAAACCTCTTGTCCATGCAAAAATAGATGCAATAGGATTTGTTGAGGTTTCTTTACCTTGTTGATGCATTCTAAAGTGTCTTGTTACTGTCCCATGTGCAGCCTCAGCTTCCATTGTTTTGCCATCTGGAGCAAGCAATACACTTGTCATTAAACCTAAAGATCCATATCCTTGAGCAACTGTATCTGATTGCACATCTCCATCATAATTTTTGCATGCCCAAATATATTTACCATGCCATTTCATGGCACATGCTACCATGTCGTCAATTAATCTATGTTCATAAGTAATCTTACTTTGATCAAATTTGTTTTTAAATTCTTTTTCAAAAACTTCTTGAAAAATATCTTTGAATCTTCCATCATATCTTTTTAAAATAGTATTTTTAGTAGAAAGATAAACTGGCCATTTTTTAATTAATCCATAATTAAAGCAAGATCTTGCAAAGTCTTCTATTGATTTATCCAAATTATACATTGATAATGCAATCCCTGGACCTGGAAAGTTAAAGACTTCGTATTTTCTCTCATCAGATCCATCCTCAGCTGTCCATTTAATTTCTAATTTACCTTTACCAGGTACCGTAAAATCAGTTGCTCTATATTGGTCACCAAATGCGTGTCTACCTATAATTAATGGGTCTGTCCATGAGGGTACAAGTTTTGGAATATTTTTACAAATTATTGGTTCTCTAAAAACAGTTCCTCCAATAATATTTCTTATTGTACCATTTGGAGATCTCCACATTTTTTTGAGATTGAATTCCCTTACTCTTGCTTCGTCGGGTGTGATCGTTGCACATTTAATACCGACTCCATTCTTTTTAATTGCATTAGCACATTCTATTGTGATTCTGTCTTCAGTTTTATCTCTACTTTCCATTCCCAAATCGTAGTACTCAATTTTAAGATCTAAATAAGTTAGAACGAGTTTGTTTTTAATGAAGTTCCATATAACTCTGGTCATTTCGTCACCATCAAGCTCCACAATGGGGTTTTTTACCTTAATTTTACTCATCTTTTCGATATATCTTAATAGTTGAATTTATTCTTTTTGTATACATATTAATCCAAAATTATCAATTATAGGATTGTCATGAGTAAAATATTTCCAAAAATACACAATGAAGGATACAAATTCGTCATTATTTTTGTAATCGCAACTATAATTTTCTATTTCATAAATGGATTTCTTGGTTTTATCGGGCTGGTATTAACTATTTGGTGTTATTATTTTTTTAGAGACCCTGAAAGAGTTTCCATAGGTGATGATAATTATCTCACAAGTCCCGCGGATGGAGTTGTGCTACAAGTAATGGATACAACTGGTCCAAAAGAACTTGGTTTAGAAAATAAAAAAATGAAAAAAATAAGCATTTTCATGGATGTGTTTGACTGTCATGTAAATAGATCACCCTGCTCAGGAGCAATATCAGAAATACTTTATAAACCTGGAAAATTTTTCAATGCATCGTTAGATAAAGCAAGTGAAGATAATGAGAGAAATTATTATAAAATTAAAAACTCTGATGGAGAAGATATTATTGTTGTACAAATAGCTGGACTTGTCGCAAGAAGGATTGTGACAGAAGTTTCAAAAGATGAACTTGTAGAACAAGGCTCAAGAATAGGTATGATCAGATTTGGAAGTAGAGCAGATATATACTTTGAAAACTATACTCCATTGGTAAAAGTTGATCAAAAAACTTTAGCAGGTGAAACTTTAATTGCAAAAAAATAGTTTAATGGAGCAACAAAATAAAAATATTAAATTAGTTTCAAATAAAAAAACAAGAGTTATCTTGCCAAATATTTTAACACTTGTTGGAGTATCTATTGGATTGACTTCAATTAAGTTTGCATTTGATGGAAAATTTGAATTATCTATAATAGCAGTTATAGTAGCTGCGATCATTGATGGATTAGATGGTAGAATTGCAAGATTGATTAAAGGAACTTCTAAAGTTGGTAAGGAATTAGATTCGCTTACCGATGTTATAAGTTTTGGTGTTGCCCCAGCTTTTATTATGTATTTTTGGGCTTTGTCTGAAACTGGAAGATTAGGTTGGTTAATTTCATTAATTTATGTTGTTTGCGTAGCACTTAGACTTGCTAGATTTAATGTTTCATCAAATGAGGAGAGTTCTTGGAAAGATAATTTTTTTGAAGGTATACCATCTCCTGCAGGAGGAGTTCTAGTTTTAATGCCACTAATATTAAGTATTAGTGATTTTCAGTTTTTAAACTTAAATTATCAAATTATTGTGCCAATTCTGTTTATTATTGTTTCAATATTATTAATAAGCAAAATACCAACTTATTCTTTTAAAAAGATTGTGGTGCCAAGAAGTACATCAATATTTTTGTTATTTGGAATAATTTTATATTTTGGCTTAATTCTTGTTTATACTTTTAATGCCATTGTTATTTCAGGTTTAATTTATTTGATAATGGTGCCAATAAGTTCAATGCATTATCTTATGATTAAAAAAAATGAGAAAGCCATCAGAGATGACACTGATCATCATGAAGATGTGTTATAAATGCGGGAAAATACAATAATCTCACTAGCAGATTCAAATTACTTCAATCTTCTTAATGAATTAATAGACTCAATTAATAGATTTGAACAAAGTAAAACAGTTGATATTTGCGTTATGGATGCAGGATTAACTGAGGAGCAAATTAAAATATTAGAAAAAAAAGTATTTCAAATCAAGAAGGCTGAGTGGGATATAAAAGTTCCTAATTTTAAGGTAAAAGGAAGAGAGTGGTTGAAGAGTCAGGTATCAAGAGCATTCTTACCAAATTATTTTCCAGGATATAAAAAATATTTATGGATAGATGCAGATGCATGGGTAAACTCTTGGTATGCAATCGATCTTTACTTTAAGGGCTGTGAGAATAAAAAATTAGCTATAGCAACATCAGCAGATAGATCTTACGGAAGAGTTTTAAGAGCAGATTGGGTATGGGGAGGTTTTGCAAAAATAAAATCACAAAATTACAAACACGCTAAATCATCTGGTTTTTCAGAAAAAATTTCAAGAGAAGTTGCACTTAAACCCCATTTAAATATTGGATTATTTTGCTTAGAAGAAAATGCTCCTCATTGGGAAGTATGGCAGAAAAATTTAAAAAAAGCTTTATCCTCAGGAAAAATTTGGGGTTCAGAACAAATAGCAATGAATATAACAATATATTCTGATAAATTAGATGTAGAAATTTTACCAGCTTATTGTAATTGGACTCTTATTGAGGCTATTAAATTTGACAAAAAACAAAATACTTTTGTTGAGCCTTATTTACCAAACCATGAAATAGGAATTATTCACTTAGCAGGAAAAAATAATGATAATATAAGAAATAATAAAAATTATATATCCAAAATTAAAACATTGGATGGAGATATAATTGAAAAATCTTTAAGATTTGAGAATTAGTTGAAAAAGAATAAATTTTCAAAGAATTGGATCATTAAGCAAAAAAGAGATATTTACGTAAAGAAATCAAAATTAGAGGGTTACAGGTCTAGAGCTATATATAAATTACAAGAAATAAACGATAAATTTAAAATAATCAAAAATAATATTTTAGTTGTAGATCTTGGTGCAGCCCCAGGTAGTTGGTCTCAGTATATATCAAGAAATTTTAATAATTCTAAAATAATTTCTATTGATCTGAAAGATATTGAGCCAATCAGGAATTTAGTGCATATAAAAGGAGATTTCACTGAAGAGCATCATAAAAAAAATATTCAGAATTATTTTGGTAAGAAAGTAGATCTGATTATGTCTGATATGGCTGTTAATACTACAGGTAATAAAAGTGTAGACTCACTAGTCACAGGTGAATTATGTATTGAAGCAATGAATTTTGCGATTGAACTTTTAAATAAAAAAGGAAGTTTTATTTCAAAACTTTTTATGGGATCATCTTTTAACGAGATTGTCGCATTAGGCAAAAAATCATTCAAAGATGTTGATATTTTTAAGCCACCTTCAAGCAGGAAAGATTCTAAGGAAAATTTTATAATTTGTAGAAATTTAAGATAGTTACTCTTTTATTTTTTTAAGAATCATTTATATAAGGACATGGATACTATTAAAGAAGCTTTAACATTTGATGATGTTACTTTAACTCCAAATTATTCAGAAATTCTGCCCAGTGAAGTAAACACTTCAGTCAATTTGACAGATCAACTAAAGATAGAAATACCGCTTTTATCCTCTGCAATGGACACTGTCACAGAGTCATCGATGAGTATTGCAATGGCAAAAGCTGGAGGATTAGGAATAATTCATAGAAATTTAAATATTGAGGAACAAATCAAAGAAATTAGAAAAGTAAAATCAAAAAATAAACTCGTAGGCGCAGCAGTTGGAGCAAGTGAAAAAGAATTAAAAAGAGCTGAAAAAATATTGAAAGAGAATCTTGATATAATAGTTATAGATACTGCACATGGTCATACCAAAAAAGTTGGAGATACAATAAAAAAGATCAAAAAATTACGTCCAAAAAAAACAGCAATTTGTGCTGGAAATATAGCTACAGAGGAAGGTGCAAGGTTTTTAGTTGGATTAGGTGTAGATATTATAAAAGTTGGGATTGGCCCAGGATCTATTTGCACAACAAGACTTGTAGCAGGAATTGGAGTCCCACAATTAAGTGCGATATTAAATGTTAAAAAGGGCATTGGAAAAAGTAAAACAAGATTAATTGCTGATGGAGGTATTAAATTTTCTGGTGATATTGCAAAAGCGTTAGCCGCTGGTGCAGATGCAGTTATGATAGGTTCATTGTTCGCAGGAACTGACGAAGCACCTGGAAAAAAAATAAAAAAAAACGGCAAATTATATAAATATTTTAGGGGTATGGGATCCATAGGTGCAATGAATAAAGGATCAGCAGATAGATATTTTCAATCAAAACAAAAGGATACATCAAAATATGTACCAGAAGGAGTAGAGGGATATATTAAATATAAGGGTAACGTTGATAAAATAATCTATAACTTAGTTGGAGGCTTGAAATCTTCCATGGGCTATATGGGAGCTAGGAAAGTGATCGATTTAAGAAAAAAACCACAGTTCGTAAAAATTACTAAAGCAGGTTTTTATGAAAGTATGGTACATAATATAGATGTAATAAAAAAATAATTATGAAACACCTAATTTTAATATTTATATTTTTTTTATTTAGTATTTTAGCTAAAGCAAATGAAAATAATTTTTTTAATCAAGCAAAAGACTTGTTTGATAAGAAAAAATATGAAGACTCAAAATTTTTATTCCATAGAAATATTGTTTACAACCCAAAAGACTCGGAATCTTATCTCTATTTAGCTAAAATTTTTAAAATTGAAGATGATAAAAGACAAGAAGAAAAAAATATAAGAACTACTTTACTTTTAGATCCTAAGAACGAAGAAGCAATGTACCTTTTAATTGATATGGAGTTAGAAAGATCAAACTTTTCAAAAGCAGATGAATTAAGTGAAGATTTTAAGAAAATTTGTGTAGATATGTGTGAAAAAATTGCTTCAATAGAAAGTCGATTAAAGGATTTTGAGATAAAAGATGCGTCTTGAGGACACTCTCAATAAGATACTTATTGTAGACTTTGGTTCTCAATTTACACAATTAATCGCAAGAAAAATAAGGGAACTGGGAGTTTATTGTGAAATTATAAGTCACAAAAAAATAGAAAAGTTCCAAAATTTTGAAAAAAATATCAAAGGTATTGTATTATCTGGCGGCCCATTGAATGTCTATGAAAGCAAAAAAGTAAAGTTTAATAGTAAACTTCTTAAATTAGGGATTCCTGTACTAGGTATTTGTTTTGGACATCAAATAATTTCAAAAACAATGGGTGGAAGTGTAAGAAATTCAAAATATAGAGAATTTGGACTAGCAGAGGTAAAAGAAATTAAAAAAAGTAAGTTAACAAAAAATTTTTTTTCTAAAGGAAAAAATAATGTTTGGATGAGTCATGCTGATCAAGTAACAAAATTACCAAAAAACTTCAAAATAATTGCACAAAGTAACAATTCTAAGATGTGCATAATTGAAAATATAGAAAAAAAAATGTTTGGCATTCAATTTCACCCAGAGGTAAGTCATACAATTAAAGGAAAATTAATACTAAAAAATTTTTTATTTTCTATTTGTAAATTAAATAAAAATTGGTCACCAAAAGATCAGAAAACAAAGTTAATAAATGAAGTAAGAAATAGTGTAGGAAATTCTAAGGTTATTTGTGCTTTATCTGGTGGTGTAGATAGTAGTGTAGTCGCTAAATTATTATCAAATGCAATAGGAAAAAAATTAACATGCATTTTTGTAAATACTGGTCTACTTAGAAAAGATGAAGAAAAGCAAGTTGTAAATACATTCAAAAAGAAATTTAAAATTAATCTAATTTATGTGAATGCTGAAAATTTATTTTTATCAAAATTAAAAAATATATCTGATCCAGAAAAAAAAAGAAAAATAATAGGAAATCTTTTTATCAAAATATTTGAAAAATATGCAAATAAAATTAAAAATGTAAAATTTTTAGCTCAAGGAACTTTGTATCCCGATTTAATTGAAAGTAAATCTGTGACTGGAAGTCAAACTTCAAAAATTAAATCACATCATAATGTAGGTGGTTTACCAAAAAAAATGAAACTTAAATTAGTAGAACCACTAAAATACCTTTTTAAAGATGAGGTTAGAAAGTTAGGATCAGAACTAGGATTGAGTAATGAAATAATTTCTAGACATCCATTTCCAGGACCAGGTCTTGCAATAAGAATGCCTGGTATAATTACTAAAGAAAAAATAAACATTTTAAAAGAGGCTGATAATTATTTTATCAATTCTTTAAAAGAAAATAACCTATATAACAAGATTTGGCAGGCTTATGCTGCATTACTTCCTGTAAAAACAGTTGGTGTAATGGGAGATAATAGAACTTATGAGTTTCTTTGTCTTTTAAGGGCAATTACATCAGAAGATGGAATGACAGCTGATTTCTTTCAATTTAATAAATCTTTTATGCAAACAGTATCTAATCAAATTGTAAATAATATAAGAGGTATTAATAGAGTAGTTTATGATATTACTTCAAAACCACCGAGTACTATTGAATTGGAATAATAAGACTATATAAGTAATCTATATGAAATATTTACACACAATGATTAGAGTCTCAAACATAGACGAGTCTTTAAGATTTTTCTGTGAAGGGTTAGGTCTTAAAGAAACAAGAAGAAAAGACAGCGAAAAGGGCAGGTATACTTTGGTATTTCTTGCTGCTCCAGATGATGAGAAAGCTGAAATAGAATTAACATACAATTGGGATGGAGATAGTTTGGGTGATGGTTCAAGAAACTTTGGACATTTGGCGTACAGAGTTGAAAATATATATGAAACTTGTCAAAGATTAAGAGACATGGGTTATACAATTAACAGACCACCAAGAGATGGCCATATGGCATTTGTCAGATCTCCAGATAAAATTTCTGTTGAAATACTTCAAGATGGCTACTTGGAACCAATAGAGCCATGGAAATCTATGGAAAATACGGGCACTTGGTAATAAATATTTATGCCTTCGAAAATAAGTAGGCTTATATTAAAAAAAAAAAATAAGTCAAAAATAGTCTGCTTAACAGCCTACTCAAAAAATATTGCTGAAGAAGTTGATAAATACACAGACCTTGTACTTGTTGGAGACTCCTTGGGTTCTGTTTTATATAATTTTGATACAACAAGAAAAGTAAATCTATCTATGATGATTGAACATTCTAAAAGTGTAAGAAAAGGAGTAAAAAAAAGTTTAATGATTGTAGATATGCCATTTAATACTTATAAAAATAAATTGCAGGCGCTAAAAAATTGTAAAAAAATAATTAAAGAAACAAAATGTGATGGTATCAAATTAGAGGGAGGTAGTAAGATCAAAGATATAATTAAACATTTAGTAAATAATAAAATCCCAGTAATGGGTCACATAGGTATAACTCCACAATCTCAAAGAGGTAGATTTAGATATAAAGGTAAGACTGAAAAAGAAAAAAAAAATTTATTAAAAGATTCAAAAATCTTAGAAGAAGCAGGTGTTTTTGCTATTGTGCTAGAATGTATTGAGAAAAAACTTTCCAAAAAAATAACTGAATCAATTGGAATTCCAACAATAGGAATTGGATCATCAAAGTTTTGTGATGGTCAGATTTTGGTTTTAGACGATTTATTAGGTTTGACTAATAGTAAAATAAAATTCGTTAAGAAATATGCTAATTTTAAAAGTAATATTAGAAATGCAGTTAAAAAATTTGGGTCAGATGTGAAAAGAGGTTCATATCCATCATTAAAGCATTCTTACTAAAAATACTTTTTAAATTCCTCATTAATTTTTAGAATTTCTAAGTCAACAAGTCCACCAATAATAAGCTGTATTGCAAGTATAAGAATAACTGCTATTCCAATATAGACGACCCATAAATGTTTCTGAATATAATTTGCTAAATAAGTGGCCATAGCACCTGTGAGGACTACAGATAAAATTAAACCAAAAATCATAAACCCAAAATTACCCTTAGAAGCACCAACAACACCTATAACATTATCAAAACTAATTGTTATATCTGCGAAAAGCACTTTATACATACCCTTTGCAAATGAAGGTTCTAAGGATTTTTTTGTCGGTGATTTAATTTGTCTCTGAGCTTGTAAAAGATCTTTTCTAAGATCATTTACTATCCAAATTAGAAGCAAACCTCCAAGAATTTTTATGAAGTAAAATTTGAATAAATAGGTCGCAAATACTGCGAATAAAACTTTAAAAATTAAAGCTCCGACCACTCCCCAAAATATGATTTTTTTTCTATTCTTTGGGACAAAATTAGCCGCAATTAGACCAATTATTATGGCGTTATCAGCTGCCAATATAATATCTATAAAGATAATTTGCAGTAAAATAATGGCTTCTTCAATCAAGATAACAATATAATAGTAACAATTTCAAATTTTTCAATAAAACATGGGAAAATTTTTATTGATTTAATAAATAATACATAATGAGATGTATTTTTTAAAAATTAAGGAGGATTAATGAAAATTTTAAAAACTTTGTTTTCTATTTTATTTTCTGTTTTGTTAATAGCAAATGTAAATGCTTCTGAAAAGTGGGATATGGCTTTAGCTTATGGTGCGAGCAACTTTCACTCAGCAAATGCAGCAGAATTTGCTAAAAATGTTTCAGAGAAAAGTGGAGGAAAACTTACAATAGTTACACATCCTGGGGGATCATTATTTAAAGGTGGAGAAATCTTTAGAGCGGTAAGAACTGGTCAAGCACAGATGGGCGAAAGATTTATGTCAGCATTAGGAAAAGTTGACCCTATTCTTGAAATTGACTCACAACCTTTTTTAGCAACTTCATATGACGATGCTATGAAACTTTATCAAGCTTCAAAGCCAGCAATCATTGAAAGTTTAAACCAAAAAGGATTAGTATTTTTATATGCTGTGCCATGGCCTGCACAAGGACTATATAGCAAAAATGAAATCAATAGCGTTTCAGATCTAGAAGGTTTAAAATTTAGAGCTTATAATTCTGCAACAATTAGAATTGCAGAGCTTACAGGTATGGCTCCAACTAAAATTGAAGCGGCTGAAATCAGTCAAGCATTTTCAACTGGAGCAGTTGAAAGTATGATTACATCGCCAACAACTGGTAAAAATAGCAAAATATGGGAGAACGGTGTTAAATATTTCTATGATATCGCCGCTTGGTTCCCAAAAAATATGGTTGTTGCACATAGAGGATCTTGGAATAAACTAGATGCTGATACTCAAATGCTAATTAAAAGAGAAGCTGCTGCTGCAGAAGAAAAAGGTTGGATGCTTTCTAGAGTTGGAAATATAGAAGATAAAAAAGCTCTAGCTGCTGCAGGAATGGTAGTTGGCAAAGTAAATGCTGATTTAGAAAAACATTTCCAAAAAGTTGGAAAAAAAATGGCAAAAGAATGGAAGAAAAAAGCTGGCAAAACAGGTGCTAGTGTACTTGCCGCATACAAATAAAAAAAATATAATAAAAAAGGCTGTTTAAAAAAACAGCCTTTTTTATGTTACAGAAATTAAATAAATCATTAAATAGTATTTATAATTATTCAGGATATATAGCTGCAGTTTTTTTAATTCTTATTGCAGTTTTTATATTAACCGGAATTGCATCTAGAATTTTCGGTTTTTACATAAGGGGGTTAGCTGAATACTCAGGGTATTGTATGGCTGCCTCATCTTTTTTTGCTCTTTCATATACATTCGTAAATGGAGGTCATATAAGAATCACATTATTCTTAGAAAAGTCTACAGGTTTTAAAAAAAAATTTTTAGAAGTTTGGAGCTTAATCGTCACAACAATATTTGCGGGTTATATGTCATATTATTTTATCAAAATGTTAAAAATCTCATACGAGTTTGAGGAAAGAAGTGAAGGTGCTGATGAAATTTTAATATGGATACCTCAATGTAGCGTTGCTATTGGAGCAACACTTTTTTTTATATGTGCCTTTCATCTATTAATCTTAAAAATTAATAATAATGATTGAAATTTTATTAGCTATTTTTTTTATTACAGTTTTACTACTTTTTTTAAGCTCTGGAATATGGGTAGCAGTAAGCATGATTGGTGTTTCTTCTATTGGAATGATTTTATTTACTTCTCGACCAGTTGGAGATGCGATGGCCACAACAATTTGGGGTGCATCATCATCATGGACTCTGACTGCTTTGCCTCTTTTTGTATGGATGGGAGAAATTTTATTTAGGACTAAATTATCTGAAAATTTATTTGAGGGACTGGCTCCTTGGTTACAGAAACTTCCTGGAGGATTAATACATGTCAATGTTGTCGGATGTGCATTGTTTGCAGCTATATCTGGATCCTCAGCTGCAACAGTCGCTACAGTTGGAAAAATGTCAATTCCAGAGTTAAGAAAAAGAAAATATCCCGAAAAAATTTTACTTGGAAGTCTTGCGGGCTCTGGAACTTTAGGATTACTAATCCCCCCTTCAATTATTCTAATTATTTATGGAGTAACTGTTCAAGAGTCAATTGCTAAACTATTTATAGCTGGAATAATTCCTGGAATAATGATTGCTCTGATTTTTATGGGCTATGTAATCATTTGGTCTTTGTTAAATAAAAATAAAATGCCGTTAACTGAAGAAAATTACTCATTTTTAAATAAATTAAGTAAATCAAAACAGTTAATACCTGTGATTTTATTAATCCTTGGTGTAATTGGCTCTATTTATACTGGAATTGCAACAGCAACTGAAGCAGCATCTCTGGGTGTTGTGGGAGCTTTAATACTTTCTTATTTTCAAAAAAGTTTAAACTTAAAAACTTTTAAAGAATCTTTACTTGGTGCAACAAAAACCTCGTGCATGATTGCATTCATACTAGCTGGAGCAACATTTTTATCACTCGCTATGGGATTTACTGGCCTTCCTAGAAATCTAGCAATTTGGATACAAAATATGGAATTATCACCATATGTTTTAATTTTCGTATTAATGATTTTTTATATAATTTTAGGAATGTTTCTTGATGGAATATCAGCAGTTGTACTTACAATGGCTATTATCGAACCTATGATTAGGCAGGCTGGTTTTGATATGATTTGGTTTGGTATATTTTTAGTTATAGTTGTTGAAATGGCTCAAATTACCCCTCCAGTTGGTTTTAATTTATTTGTTTTGCAAGGTATGGCTAACAAAGATATGGGCTACATCGCCAAAAGTGCATTTCCGTTATTCTTGTTGATGATATTTGCGGTAATCTTAATTGTTTTGTTTCCTCAAATAGCCTTATGGATGCCTGAGCAAATGATTCAAAATATAAACTAATATTTTGATTTTTTTGATCCGTCTATAATTTCTTTTAATTCCTGATACTCTTCGCAATTACAACTTTTTAAAACTTCTAGTCTTTCTTTTGCCAAATCTATTCTATTTGTAACGACATATAATTCACCTAAGTATTCATTTATTCCAACATGATTTGGTTCAACTTGTAAACCTAGTAAGTAATATTTCTCTCCAGCTTCAAAATCTCCAAGTTTTCTAGTTGTAAAACCTAAATAATTCAAAGTGTCAGCCTGTAATGGTTTTTTTTTATCTAATTCCAATAAAATCTTTTGGGCTTTTTTGTATCTTTTTAAAGCTTTATCCTTTTTATCTTTCGACTCATATTTTTTTGCAGCCTCAATCAATTTTACTGCATTTTTATAACTTGGTTTTTTATCTGATGAACTTGTTCCAGCCGCAAAAGATTGAGCAGAAAAAGTTAAAAGTAAAAATAAGGTTAAATATATTTTTAAAATCTTCATAGAAATTTACTCATTTTATTTAGAGGTTTTAAATTTAAATTATTTTCTAATAAATTTTGTTTTACAAACATTGCAGTTTCCAATGAGCTTATATTATCACCATGTATGCAGACAGAGTCAATTTCACAAGGTATTTGTTTACCACTGTGACAATTAAGGGTTTGGTTTTTAACCATATTCAATACATGATTTTTAGCTTGAGTGGGATCTGTTATTAAAGCATGGTCTTTTGTTCTAGAAACTAGCGTTCCATCATCTTCATAATTTCTGTCGGCAAATATTTCACAGGCAATTTTCATATTAAGTTTTTTTGCTGCTATTTCCATTTTAGAACCAGTAGGTACTAAATAAATGATATCTTTATCAATTTGGTATATTGATTTAGCTAAAGTTGTTGCTAGATCTAAGTCCTCACATGCCATATTATTCAACGCACCATGCGGTTTAATATGTGAAACCTTTTCTCCTTGTAGACTAGCTATATTTTGTAATATCTCATATTGATCAATAATTAGTTTATTTATTTCGCTAGCCGAAAGGTTCATTCTTTTACGTCCAAAATTTCCAGGATCATTAAATGATGGGTGGGCTCCAATGCTAACATTATTTTCTTTAGAAATTTTTACTACTTCTTGCATTGTCTGCTCATCACCTGCATGATATCCGCATGCCACATTAGCAGAATTTACAATTTTTAGTAACTCAGGATCATTTTCATTTGAATGATGCTTTGATTTTTCACCTAAATCGCAATTTAAATTAATTTCCATAATTAATGGCTTAAAGTATAACATGGCATGATAAAAAATATATCAAATCTTGGTGACGCAGCTTTATACTGTGACTTTGGAAATGATGTAAACAGGGAAATAAATTTAAATGTAATTCAATTTTTTAAAAATATAAAGAAAAGCAATATTCCTGGTATTACAAATATTACACCAAGTTATAATAAATTGATAATTAGTTTTGACCTAAGCATTACTAGCTTTGATAAAATTAAAACAGAAGTTGAACAATTAAATTTCAAAAATGAAATAGTGAATGTAGGTAATCTCATTAATATACCTGTCTGCTGTGACAACAATTTTGCTCTTGATATAAAAAGATTAGAAAAATTGTTAAATCTTGACAAAGAGGAAATTTATAAAAAATTTTTTTCTAAAAAATATTATTGTTATATGACAGGATTTATTGCTGGTATGCCATTTTTGGGAGATTTGGATGGTTCATTACATGCTAGACGTCTAGACACTCCAAGGGTTAAAGTACCAAAAAACTCTATAGGATTAACAGAACAATTTTGTAATATTTATACATTTGAAAGTCCTGGTGGATGGAACATAATTGGAAAAACCCCTTTAGATATATTCGACAATAAAAATAACACTTCACCAAACTTAATTAATCCAGGTGATACGATATCATTTTTTCAAATATCAAAATCAGAATTCGAGAAAAAATATGACTGAAAATTATTTTGAGGTTTTGAGACCTGGCATAAATTCAACTTTCCAAGATAATGGTAGAAAAAATTTCTATCATATAGGAATACCTTTTAGTGGTGCGATGGATAATAGAAATTTTGTTATAGCTAACGCTATTTCAAATAATAAAAAAAATAGTCCTGTTATAGAATTTGCACTACAAGGGCCAAAATTGAGATACAAAGGTGATAAAGTTTATATTAATGTCACTGGTGATGTAAACTTTCAAATATTAAGAAAAAATAAAATAGAAGAAGGAGTTTGTTATCAAAATCTTGTTTTAGAAAATAATGATTGTTTAGATCTTATATCCACTAATAGATCTGTTTATGGTTATTTATCTATAAATGCATCATTTAAAATAGATTTTTATCTTGATAGTTGCTCAGTAAATACAAAAGCAGAAATTGGTGCTAACAATGGGAAAATATTACAAAAAAATCAAATAATTAAAATAGAAAATATTACAAAAAAATATTCTTCGAATAAATTAGATTACATAGTTTCAAAAATTGAAAATATTAGAGTAATAAAAGGACCACACTTTGATTATTTTTCCGAAACCGCAAAAGAATTATTTTTTAAAGAAAAATTTAGAATAACAAAATTGACTGATAGAATGGGAATTAGATTAGACGGTCCAAAAATTGAAAACATAAAATATACAAACATCAAATCTGAGGGATTAGTTAAAGGAACGATTCAAATAACAGCTGATGGTGACCCAATTGTTATGCTTTCGGATCATGGAACTATTGGTGGTTATCCTAAAATTGGAGTTGTTATAAGTGCTGATTACGATAAGCTAGTCCAAATACCACCCGGAAGTAAAATAAAATTTAAAGAAATCAATTTAAAAGACGCTGAAACTATTTACAAACTTTATGAAATGGAAACCCGAAATTTAATATCTAAAATTAAATGAATTTAATTTCAAAATTACCAGGACCATTATTAATTTTTCTTGGAGCATTTTGTCTTAGTTTTGGAGGTTTAATTGTAAAATCGTTTGAAGGATCAACTTTATGGCAAATACTATTCTGGAGACAAGTTTTTTTTATAATAACTGTAACTATATTTTTATTTTTTAATTATAAAAAGAATGTATTTAGCAAAATTTATTTATCAGGAATTCCAGGATTAATTGGAGGTATTATTCTTGGTATTGGTTTTAGTAGTTATGTTTTTGCCATGTATAATACTACAGTTGCCAATACTAATTTTATTATCCAGACGCAGACAATTTTTTTAGCAATTTTTGGTTATTTTTTTTTAAAAGAGAAAATTTCAAAAATTACACTAGCGTCAATTATTTTAGCAATATCAGGTTTAATACTTATGCTTGGAAATACCCTTTCAAGTGGTCAAATGTCAGGAAACATTGTTGCTTTTGTAATGCCTATTACATTTGCAATTTTAATTTTAATTGTAAGAAAGTATCCGACTGTGGATATGGTACCTCTTCAACTAGTAGCAGGTATAGTTGCTATGATTATTGGTTTCTTAGCGTCAACTAAAATTTCTGTATCTATGTACG
This sequence comes from uncultured Pelagibacteraceae bacterium, assembly GCA_902549785.1. The sequence continues at coordinate 39,353 of CACCWT010000002.1, read as the reverse complement.
ATATATTTTTAGCATTTTTATCAGGTACATTTCAAATAGGGCTTGGTTTTATATTTATAACAATTGGAGCTAAAAAAACATTATCTGCAATGGTTGGTATAATTATGCTAACAGAGGCAATTTTAGGTCCTATGTGGGCATGGCTTTTTGTAAATGAAAATCCATCATTTCACGTATTAATTGGTGGCGGGATAATAATATTTGCAGTTTTTCTACAATTTGTCTCATCATTTAAAGGTGAAAATAAATATAATCCTCAATAATGAAATTAGCAATTATAGGGTCTGGTATTTCAGGTCTAAGTGCAGCATATTATCTTTCGAAAAATCATAAAGTTGATCTTTTTGAAAAAGAAGATCACTTTGGTGGACATTCCCATACAATAGATATCAAAATTCAAGATAATATAATACCTGTAGATATAGGCTTCATTGTATTCAATAAAAAAACATATCCAAATTTAATAAATTTTTTTGAAGAAAATAACATAGCTATAGAAAAAAGTAATATGTCATTTTCAGTTTCTGTTAGAGACTCAGAAATTGAATATTGTGGAAAAGGAATATCAGGAATTTTTAGCAATAAATTAAATCTATTAAATATAAAATTTTTAAAAATGTTTTTTACAATAATTGATTTTTACAAAAAGAGTGAAAACAAAAATTTAATTACCGAGAATATTACTTTAGGAAAATATTTAGAAAAATTAAATGTTTCAGACTATTTCATAAAATTTCATATTATTCCAATGGTTTCAGCAATATGGTCAATGCCTCCTTATGAAGCAAAGCAAATGCCTTTAAGTTTTTTTTTAAAATTTTTCCAAAATCATGGTCTTTTTAAATTAAAAAATAGACCTCAATGGTTTACAGTTTCAAACAGAAGCAGAACATATGTAGATAAAATACTGAGCAATATAAGTGGCGAATACTATAAAAATTATAACATAAATAAAATTAAAAGAATTCAATCTGGAGTCCAGGTTTATTATGGTGATAAAAATGAGTATTTTACTTATGACAAAGTTGTACTAGCTACACATGCTGATCAAGCTCTTTCAATGATTGAAGCTCCAGATGAAAATGAAAAAAAGATTTTGAGTAATTTTAAATATAAAACAAATGAGGCGGTTATTCATGAAGATATTAATTACATGCCAAAAAATAATAAAGCTTGGTGTTCTTGGAATTCATCAATAAAGGCTGAAAACAGCGAGCAAAATTCCATTACTTATTGGTTAAATTTATTGCAGAATCTGAATATTTCTAAAAATATATTTTTAACATTGAATCCTTATTTGAAAATACCTGAAGAAAAAATAATTAGAAGGGTACAATTTACACATCCTTATTTTGATCAAAAAGCAATTAATAGTCAAAAGGATCTACATTTAATTCAAAATAAAAATAATATTTTATTTTGTGGAAGTTATTTTGGTTATGGTTTTCATGAAGATGGTATAAAATCATCATTAGATATGATGAATTATATTAATGTTTAAAAACTCAAAAATTTATACTGGGAAAGTAATTCATAGAAGATTTAAACCTAAAAATCACTATTTTAAATATAGTGTTTTTTCATTGTTGATTGACCTTGATGATTTAGAGGAAATAAATAAGAATATTACTATATTTTCTTATAATAAATTTAATATTATAAGTTTTTTTGACAAAGATCACGGTAATCGAGATGGAACATCTTTAAAAAATTGGGTTAAACATAATTTAAAAAATATTGGCATTGATGAAACAGAAGTAAAAGTTAAAATATTGTGTTATCCAAGAATTTTTGGGTATGTATTTAATCCTTTAAGTGTTTTTTTTATATATAATAAAGATAACAAAATAATTTCAATTTTCTATGAAGTTAAAAATACTTTTGGTGAACAGCATACTTATATTTTTAAAACTCATGATACAGAGACTATAAAAAATAGTTGTACAAAAAAATTTCATGTATCGCCTTTTATAGAAATGGAGTGTATTTATAAATTTAGAGTAAACAAACCTTCTGATAAAATATCAGTTATAATAGACCAATCTGATAAAGAGGGAAAATTATTATTTGCATCACAAGACGGTATTGCAAAAGATTTAAGTAATAAAAATTTGTTCTTTTCTTATATTTTTCACCCATTAATGACATTTAAAGTTATTGTCGCAATCCATTATGAAGCATTTAAATTATGGTTAAAAGGAATAAAGTTTATAAAGAAAAAGTTAAGAATTAAAAATAATATTTCAAAAGAAATAAATGAATTTGAATAAATTGTCAGACAAGATTGTTTTTAGCTCACTCAAATATATAAAACATGGTTCGTTAAAGATAATCAATCATGATGGAAAAGAATATAATTTTGGAAATAGTAATGAAAGATTACATGCTCATTTAAAAATCAATAAACCAGGAATTACTCTAAAAATAATCAAAAATGGTAGCATCGGTTTAGCAGAAGCGTATATGGATAACAGTTTTGAAACAAAAAATTTAACCAACTTAATAGAATTAGCTGCCAAAAATATAAAAATAATACATAAATTTTCTGGATCCTTTGATATTGCAATATTTAACAAAATCAAAAATTTTTTTATTAAAAATAATAAATCTAGAAGTAAAGAAAATATAAGAAAACATTACGATTTAGGAAATGAGTTCTTCTCCTTATGGCTTGATAAAACATTAACATATTCGAGTGCAATCTTTGAAGAAGGAAATGACTTAGAAAAAGCACAAATCAACAAATATAAGAAACTTTCAAATTTAGTAAAGCCTAAGCCTGGTGACAAAATGCTAGAGATAGGATGTGGTTGGGGAGGCTTTGCGGAATACATTGGAAAAAATTATGATGTAAAATTAGATTGTATTACTATTTCTAAAAAACAATATGAATTTTCCAAGGAAAGAATTCATAAAGTTGGTTTAAATGAGAAGATAAACATACAAATGTTAGACTTTAGAGATATTAAAAATAAATATAATTCAATTGCATCAATAGAAATGATCGAGGCTGTCGGTCATAACTATTTAAAAAATTATTTTAATACAATAAAGCATAATCTAGTAGATGGTGGAACAGCTGCCATACAAGCAATCACTATTGATGATAGCATTTACGAAAGGTATAAAAATAAGACTGATTTCATCCAAAAATATATTTTTCCTGGTGGTTTTTTGCCAAGCAAAAATGAGTTAGTTTCTTTATCAAATAAATCAGGACTTAAATTTGAGAAATGTAATTCTTACGGAGAACATTACTCAAATACCCTGAGAATTTGGAGAGATGAATTTTTCAACAAGTGGGATCAAATTTCATCCCAAGGTTTTGATAACACTTTCAAAAGAATGTGGAACTTTTACTTGTCTTATTGCGAGGCTGGATTTAAATCCAAAAATATCGATTTAATACAATTTGCTCTTCAAAAGTAACTTTATGAAATTAAAATATTTTTTATTGATAATAATCTCAGTATTGATTACAAACTGTTCATCTAATCAAGGTATGAAACCAGAAGATTTTAAAAACCAAAAACCAAGACTGATAATTGAAGAATATTTATCTGGAAATGTAAAAGCATGGGGTATTTTACAAAATAGGTCAGGTAAAGTTACTCGACAGTTTTCTGCAGATTTGAATGGAAAGTGGGATGGAAAACAATTAATACTTGACGAAAAATTTGTTTGGAACGATGGAGAAATTCAAAATAGGCAATGGACAATCAATAAAATTGATGAACATAACTATGAAGGCACTGCTGGAGATGTAGTTGGAACTGCAAAAGGTTTTTCTTATGGTCCTGCATTTAAGTTTGAATATGTACTGTTAGTTCCTGTAAAAGGAAGAGAAATGAAAATAACTTTTGATGATTGGATCTTTATGCAAGATGAAAGAGTAGCAATTAATAGAGCAAAAATGACAAAGTTTGGTATTAAAGTTGCAGAATTAACTGTGATGTTTGTAAAAGATTAAATTTATTTTTTTTGAAGCTTCGTCATTTTTCTTATCAAATATAAGTAGATCCCATTTGGCAAAATCTTAAAAAATTTTAATATTAAAAATAAACTTCTAGGAAAAGCTATTTCAAATGAATTTTTATTTATTAAACCATCATAAATTTGTTCAGCCGCATATTGTGTGGTTTTTAAAAATGGCATTTTAAATGTGTTTTTATCCGTAAGTCTTGTTTTGATAAATCCAGGGCTGACTAGACATACGCGAACATCATATCTTTGAAAATCAAGATATAAACTTTCTGCTAAATTAATAAGAGCTGCTTTTGCAGGCCCATAGGCAGTTGAATTTGGCAATCCTCTGTATCCTGCAGTAGAAGATACAATAGATATAACTCCTTGCCTTTTTTCTTTGTAATATTTTTCAACAGCTTTAATACAGTTTATGGTTCCAATATAATTCACATTTGTAACATCAATTATATTCTGAAGATCAAAATCCTTCTCTTTTTCAGGCTCATAAATTGCAGTAGAAAAAAAACAAATATCAACCTTGTTGTATTTCTCAACAATAGTTTTAAAAACTGAATGACATGCTTCATAATCAACAATATCTAATTTCAAATAATCAATATTTTCATTTTTATCTGAAATATCTTTTAAGACTTCCTCACGTCTTGATGATATAATTACCTGCCATCCTTTATTTGCAAACTTTAATGCAACTGCTTTTCCTATTCCACTGCTACCGCCAGTTATCCAAATTACTTTTTTCATCTATTTTCTTTGTTTTATCTCATAAATTTTTATCGACATGCGACAAGAATTGAATAGTATTAATTATATTGAGAACTATATCAACCATATGTTCAAAATTATAATCATATATGAGTTAATTTTCGTCGCGTTTTGGAATATTCTTTATTATTCTAACTCTGGAGTAGAGAACTGGTTCCAAGAAAAAATTTTGACAGCCATCTTTGTGTTTCTATCTACCATGGCTTTAGGACTAACTTTAATTTATGTGATTTATTATAGTTTAAAAATTACGGGGCTATCAAAAATTTTAAAATCACTTAAAGATCCTAGAAAAAGCAATACACAATAATTAATTACTAGAGGCGCATCTCTTAGAGCAATACTTAACTTTTTCCCAATTAAGTTTCCATTTTTTTCTCCAAGAAAAAGGCTTGTTACAAACTTTGCATACCTTAGTTGGTAGGTTTTGTTTTTTCATTTAATTGTTTTCTGTTTTTTAAAAATAAGAAAAATGCAGCAATTTCATATATATAATGAAAAATAATAAATAAGGGTTTTATTGAAAAAATTTTAGATAGGATTTTATATTTTGGTATTTTTGACCAAATTATAATAAATGCTTTAGCACCTCCAATAACTTCACCATCATTTATTACATGCAACCTTCTGAGCAACTCTTTTTGCGACTTAGATGTTATTTTTATAGCCTCATCATTATTTGTAATATCTATCCACTCCAAATCACTATTTGCAATTTTTTTATAATGATTTATTTCCATTCTACAAATATTGCAAGAATCGTTAAAATAAACTTTAACTCCCATAAGTATTATCTTTAATGAATTTGTTTGCTTCTGATAATATTAATTTTTTTCTATTTTCTTTCATTTTATCAAAAATTCTTACCATCATAGACAACCTTGGATTTTTCAAAAAAAATTTTCTATTTCTATCTATGAAACGCCAATAAAGACCATCCATAACATTACACCAGTTGCCCCTTTTAAAATCCATCATTTTCATAAAATAACTTGATCCACAGATATAAGGCTTAGTTGCGAAAATTCCACCATCACTAAACAAACCCATTCCATAAACATTTGGAACCATAACCCAATCAGATGAGTCCACAAACATTTCCATGAACCATTTATAAACTGATTTTGGTTCAACTTCGCATAAATTCATAATATTTGACAATATCATTAATCTTTCGATGTGGTGCGACCAACCAAATTTGCTAGCATTTTTAATTGCATGATCTAAAGGATCCAAACCAGTGCTGCCATCATAGAATGTATCTTTCATTTTTCTATTATGTTTAAAGAAATTTCCACTTTCCATTTCTTTACTATAATTTTGATATATTCCTCTCATAAACTCTCTCCAACCAATTATTTGTCTTATATAACCTTCTAAAGAATTTAGTCTGACACTCTTACTATGGTGATAAGTCATTATTTTTTGAATGATAATGTCTGGCGTTATTAAACCTAGATTTAAATACGGACTAAGAGCACTGTGAAATAAAATATTATTTTTTTGATCAACAGCATCTTCGTAATCACCAAATAGGTTTAACTTATCTTTAATAAAAAAATCTAATAATTTTGAAATATCTTTATATTCAGTTGCAAACCAAAATTTTTTGGTATCACCTGGATGTTTACTAAATAATTTTTCAATAATTGGTTTTAAACTTTTTGTATGTTTAGTTTCTTTAATTTCTGGAAATTTTGGTATTAAGATATTTTTTGGCAGTTTTTTTCTATTATCCTCATCAAAACTCCATTTTCCTCCCTCTGGTGTACCATCTTTGTTTAACAAAATGTTTAATCTCTCTCGCTTTTCTTTATAAAACTTTGCCATAAAGGGTTTTTTTGTTTTTGATAAATATTTTTTAAAATCTTCACGACTATCTAAAAACATTGGCGATCGAATTATATTCCACTGAATATTTTGTTTTTTTAAAAAATTATTTATTTTTGTTTCAAAAAATTTATCCTCTATTTCAAAACTAGTTACTTCTTTTATCTTATTCATCTTTAACAATTTTTCTAATTTCTTCGTATAGTCCTTTTTAAAATCAGTAGAATCAATTTTTGAGTAATTAAGCTTAAATTTATTTTCCTTCAATTTATCCGCATAAGATCTCATTGAAGATAAAAATAGTAGAATTTTTAATTTATGATGTCTTTCATATGTACATAATTGGTAGTCTTCTGACATAAAAAATAGGTGGTCTTTTTTGAAGCGGTCGAGGTTTTTTAATGGAAATAACTGATTTCCAAGTATAAAAAATAATTTCATTAATTATTATATGTCAGAAAAATATCTAATTGTCGGTGCGACAGGTTCTATCGGATCCAATTTAGCAGAGCAAATGTATTCTTCTGGTAAAGAAATTCATTTAGTTGGAAGAGATGAAAGTCAACTTAAAAATTTAGCTGAGAAATTGAACTCTTCTTATACTGTGGCAGATGTATTACACGAGGGGTTCGTGGATACAATTAAATCAGACATATCAGAAATCAAAGGTGTAGCATATTGTGTTGGGTCTATAGATTTGAAGCCTTTAAAGATGGCAACTGAGAATGATTTCAATAAATGTATGAAACTTAATTTTTATTCTGCGGTAGACTTAATCAAAGGATATCAAGATAACCTAAAACAAAATAATGGTTCAATTGTTTTATTTTCAACAGTTGCAGCTCAAAGAGGTTTTACAAATCATTCAATAATAGCATCAACCAAAGCGGCTATTGAGGGACTAACTGTATCATTAGCAGCTGAATTTGCTCCAAACATAAGAGTTAATAGTGTTGCTCTAAGTTTAACTAATTCTAAGATAGCTCAACCAATGTTAAAAAATACAGCAATTGCTCAAGGAATAGCTAAAGCCCACCCACTTAAAAGACTAGGTGAGGGTAAAGATGGAGCAGCTTTGGCAAAATTTTTACTTACCGAGGAAAGTTCCTGGGTAACGGGTCAAATAATTGCAGTTGATGGTGGAAGATCAAAACTTTCATAAAGTGAAAAAAATAATATACGTTTTAATTCTTTTTTTCGTATTTGCCTCAAAATCGTATTCACAAAACTTTAAATTAGAAAAATTAGTTAACCTAGATTCACCTTGGGGATCCTCTTTTATTAATAGTAATGAAATAATAATTACAGAAAAAAGCGGCAAAATAAAAATTGTAAATATTTTATCTAGAGAAGTTCAAGAAATTAGTCATCAACTTAACTTTGTTGTCCATGGTCAAGGAGGCTTATTAGATATTATTCATAAAGACAATAATATTTGGATTTCATATACTGAAGATAGAGGTGGATATAAAACTAGCACTTCTATTGCAAAAGCAGAATTTAATAGGAAACAATTAAACTTTAAAAATATTTTTCAAGCAAATCCCCCAATAGACTCTGGTTATCATTTTGGATCAAGATTAGTTATCAAAGATAATTTTATATTTGCTTCTGCGGGTGAGAGAGGACAAGGTATGATTGCACAAGACGCCTCAAAGCATCCAGGTAGTATTATAAGAATTCATTTAGATGGAAGTATACCAAAAGATAATCCAAAGTTTGAGGGTATGGTAGATTGGTTGCCAGAGATTTATCAAATTGGAATTAGGAATCCTCAAGGGATGGCACTTTCTGAATTTGATGGAAAAGTTTACATGAGTAATCATGGGGCAAAAGGTGGAGATTGGTTCGGAGAAGTTAAAAAAGGTGAAAATTATGGATGGAAAATTTTAGGATGGGGAGGAACCAATTATTCTGGAATTCCAATTGGCCCAAAATGGAAACCTGGATTTACAAAAGCTATTCAATATTGGGTACCCTCAATAGCAACTAGCGCAATAACTATTTATAAAGGTGACGAGTTTAATGAGTGGAATAGTCATGCTTTAATCACTTCTTTAAAAGATAAATCCTTAAGAAAACTGATATTTGAAGACTTATCAAATGTAAAAGAAGAGGTTATTTTTAAAAATAAAATTGGAAGAATTAGAGACATTCAAGTACATCCCTCTAACGGAAAAATTTATTTTTTATCTCAAGATGCTTTATGGTTAATGCAAAGAAAATAGTATATATTAAAATTTATGGATGATGTCGTCATAGTTGGTGGAGGTATAATAGGCGCTGCTACTGCATACTTTTTATCAATGGAAGGTAGAAAAGTTAAGGTAATTGAGAGAGACCCTACATATAAGACTGCCTCATTTCCTTTGTCTTTAGGTGGATTTAGAAGACAATTTTTTCAAAAAGAAAATATACTTTTAGGTAAGTTTGCTAGAGAATTCATTTTTAAAATACCAGAATTGTTAAAAACAAAAAAAAATCCAAACCCAACGGCAAGCATGGTTCCTAATGGATACCTTTTAATGTTTGGACCAGAACATGCAGAGGAACAATATAAAGCTTTGGAAAATCATAGAGAATGCGATGCTGGTACAAAAAATATTAAAGGTTCAGAATTAAATAAAATTTTTCCATATATAAATAACGAAGGTATAGAAACAGCTACATATACTGATAATAAAAGTGAAGGTTGGATTGATCCTTTTATGTTTCATAGTGCTTTAAAAAGTAAAGCAATTGAGTTAGGCGCAGAGTTTCTTAAAGGTGAGGTTAAAAATTTGTCTGAGATAAATGCAAAAACTATCATTTCAGCAGCAGGATGTTGGACTAAAGAATTGTTATCAGATATTCCAGTTGAACCACAAAAGCACACTGTATTTCGAGTTAAATGTCCAAAACATTTTCCTGATATGCCACTAACTGGAGATTTAACAACAGGTGTATATTGGAGACCAGAGGGTAAAGAGTTCTTAGCAGGTTCACCTATATCTGTATTTGATGCGAAAGATTTAGAACCAGCATGGAATGATTTTGAAGAATTAGTTTGGCCTGCTCTGGCAAAAAGAGTTCCAGCCTTTGAAGAACTAAAATTAACCGGTGGTTGGGCAGGATTTTATGATTGTAATAAACTTGATAACAACGCAGTTGTAGGCAAACATCCAAAATATGACAATGTTTATTTAGCCTCTGGTTTCACTGGAAGAGGTTTAATGCAGGCACCAGGTATTGGAAGGGCTCTGACTGAATTGATCACAACAGGTAGCTACCAATCAATAGATATAAGTGTTTTTGATGTAGAAAGAGTTTTAAAAAGTAATGCTAGACCGGAACCTTACGTTTTATAATTTTTTAATATAAACTCCTAGTATTCCGTTAAATATAGATACAGCTAAAATCAATAATTGTCCTTTAAACGAGTAAAATTCAAAAGATGGATAAAAACTTATCCCAATTGAAAAAAAAAGATAAGTTAACACAAAAGGTCGATAAAATTTTTTTATAAAATTTAAAATTTTCACTTACTTTCTAGTTGCAATATAAACGCCAATTGTTGCAAGTATAAATCCTGCTATATCAATATTAGATAATTTTTCTCCTAAAAATAAATAGGCCATCACAGCTGTTGTAGGTGGGACAAGAAAAAATAATGTTGAAGTTTTACTTACCGAACCTGCTTTTATTAAAAACATTAAAATTGTAAAGGCTCCAAACGACACTAGAATAATCTGATGTGTCATCCCTAATAAAAATCCTGTTGTAAAATTTATATAAGGAGTTTCAAATATTGATATTAAAATTAAATTAAAAGAACAGCCCCCAAAAGCTTGAAATCCATTATTAACTGATAATGGGACATTACCACTTAGTTTTTTTTGCCACAAGGTTCCTGTAGTGATTGCAGCAAGGGCAATAAAACAAGTTACTAATCCATCTTTAGGAAACTCTTCTCCAAAATCTACTCCAAGTACTAGCAAAGAGCCTACAAAACCAAACGCAATACCAACCCACTGCCTCCATCCTATTACCTCTTTATAGATTGGTCCTGATAATAAATTAGTTAATATCGGTTGAAGAGTAACAATTAATGCTACAACACTTGCAGGAACTCCTACATGAAAGGCGTACCAACAACCACCAAGATATAATCCATGAAACAATACACCTGTAGTAATACTTTCTAGGACATATCTTATTTTTGTAAAAATTATTTCTTTTTTAAATAGTGCAAATAAAAAAAACCCTATAGTTACAATGCCAAATCTAAAAGCAAGTGCTGCAAATGGAGATGCGTTCTGAACTATAATGTCACCTGATATGAATGCAGATGACCACAATAGTATAAATAGCAAAGGAAAGGTTTTTATCATTTAAAGGATTTATATTGTCATAAATTTTTTAATTAAATTTTGACAAGCATTTTACCAGTATTTTTTCCCTTTAATAAATCTATAAATGATTTTGGGGCACTCTCAATTCCTGTATAAATAGTTTCTTTAAATTTTATTTCACCTTTAGATAACCATTTCAACATATCAGTTTCAAATGGCTCTCTTTCATTTTCATGATCAAATATTAAAAATCCTTTAATGGTAAGTCTTTTAACAAGCACATGTGCCATATTTTTTATTCCAGATCCTGGTGTTGTTACATTCATCTGAGAAATTCTTCCACAAACAACTATACGACCAAAATTTTTCATTTGGAAAATTGCGGATTCCAAAAAATCACCTCCAACATTATCAAAATAAAGATCAAATCCATCAGGACAAACTTCTTTAAAATGTAACACAAGATTTTCTACCTTTTTATAATTGAAAGCATAATCAACTTTTAATTCATTTTTTAACCAATCAACTTTTTCATCAGAACCTGTACTTGCAATAACTTTACAACCAAGATTTTTCGCAATTTGACAAACTGTCGAACCAACACTCCCTCCAGCTGAAGATACTAAAACTGTCTGCCCAGCTTTTAATTCTCCATGTTTTAATAGTCCGATGTATGCAGTATGTCCTGTCATACCAAGAGGACCTAAATAGGATTGAATTGGCATGTCAATAGCTTTAAGCTTTTTTAGTTTATCAGCATTGCAAACAAAATTGTCTCTCATACCCTGGCTGCTAAATACTAAATCTCCAACATTAAAACTTTTATCATTTGAAATCTCTACTTTGCCAATTGCATATCCTTCCATTTCCTCACCAATTTTAAATGGCGGTTTATAATTTTTTCTTTCGGTCATTCTTGCTCTCATATACGGATCAACTGATATCCATGAATTTGAGACTAATATATTTTTTTCCTTATTAATTGATATTTCTTTTGATTTTATCTCAAAATCAGTTTCTTTTGGTAACCCAGTTGGAATATAATTTTTTAAAGCTACATATTTGCTGATTATAGTCACTTTAAGACCCCCAAATATTATTTAATGTTGCCTCACGCCTACAAGCCTTTTTATATCTTAAATAATTTACAAAATTTATTTGGTAATAATCTTGATGGAAAGCTTCTGCCTTGTAAAATTTTTCAAATTCTCTAACGTAGGTTACGACTTTTTTTTTAAATTTTTGTTCTATTTCCTTAATACTATTTTCTATTAAATCTTTTTGTTTCTCATTTTGATAAAATGCAACTGATCTATAACTATATCCTTTGTCACAAAACTGTCCTGCAGCATCAAATGGATCGATATTTACCCAGAATTCTTCTAAAAGTTTTTCATAGCTGACTACTTCTGGAACATATATCACTTCAATAACTTCAAAATGACCTGTATTTCCATATGTGACCTCTTTGTAAGTTGGATTTTCTGTAGTGCCACCTGAGTACCCAGAAATAACTTTTGAAACACCAAGAATATTTTCAAATGACTCCTCCATGCACCAAAAGCACCCACCAGCAAAATAAGCTCTTTCAAAATTTGGTGAATTTGCAAAGCTCGTTGAAGAAAGTAATAAGAAAATAATTGATAATAATTTTTTCATTAAAGGTAGCTATCTGGTAAATTCATAGCTTACCTTTAATGATTTGTATTTAAAACTCTATTTTTTTTGATATTTTGCCGCTTCTTCAGAACCGCCAGTGGCGCTTCCTTTACTGTAAGAATGTGCACCCATACCTGCTAATTGTCCATCCTTAACAATTAGGTATTGGTTACGTATTTCACGACCTTCAAAGAAACATTCCAAAATCTCTCTAACACCATCAGCATATCTAGCTTGCGCTGAAAGAGAAGTTCCAGAAGTATGAGGCGTCATTCCATGATTTGGCATTGTTCTCCAAACATGATCATTTGGTGCTGGTTGTGGAAACCATACATCACCAGCGTATCCACTTAATTGACCACTTTTTAACGCTTTAGCAATTGCGTCTCTGTTACAAATTTTACCTCTAGCAGTATTTACAATGTATGCACCTTTTTTCATTTTGCTAATCATTGCATCATCAAATAAATTTTCTGTTTCAGGGTGTAGTGGACAGTTTATAGTTACCACATCACAAACTTTAACCATTGACTCTACTGTTTCATGAAAAGTTAAATTTAATTCTTTTTCTACTGATTCAGGTAATCTATGTCTATCAAAGTAATGAAGATGAACATCGAAAGGTTTCATTTTTCTTAAAGCATCTAGTCCAATTCTTCCAGCTGCAACAGTTCCAATATGCATTCCCTCAACGTCATAGGATCTTTGCACAGCATCTGCAATGTTCCAACCGCCTTCATTAACTATTCTATGTTGATTATGGTAATCTCTTACCAAAGATACAATCATCATTACAATATGTTCAGCAACTGATCTTGAGTTACAGAATGTGACCTCTACAACATCAATTTTATTATCCATTGCTGCTTGTAGATCTACGTGGTCTGACCCAATTCCTGCAGTGACTGCCATTTTTAAATTTTTTGCTTTTGCAATTCTCTCTTTAGTTAAATAATAAGGAAAGAATGGTTGTGAGATTACTATATCCGCATCTACAATATGTTTATCAGCCTCACATCCTTCTCCATCTTTACTATTAGTTACAATTAGTTCATGGCCATTACTTTCCAAAAATTTTCTTAATCCTAATTCTCCAGATACACAGCCTAGCAATTCTCCTGGTGTAAAATCTCTACCTTTTGGACTTGGCAAAGTCATTCCATCAGGGTATTTTTCTAGTTTTGGAAGATCTGATAAGGCATAAGACTTAGGCATACCACCTTTAGGATCATCATATAACACACAAAGTACTTTCATTTTATCTCCTAATATTTAAGTTTAAAATCTCTCTCTATAGATATTTTCTAAACCAAGTCTAGCACAATTGGAACATCAATCAAATGAATAGTAAATGTTAAGGATATTTCTTTTGAGCAACAAATTTATTTAGAAGAATTCCAAATACTATTATTATCAGACATCCAGTTAATATTGGTGACAAAAGATATTCAAACGATACTGACCCTAATATGACTATAATGGGGTTTCCACCTGCAGGTGGATGAGTTACATCTAAAAATATCATTAACCCAACTCCAAAACCTACAGCTAAAGGTATTAAGATATAAATAGGTAAGGGAATGTAATTATAAAATAAAATTCCAATTGCTGAAGTTACCAAGTGACCAAATAATATATTTTTTGGTTTAGCAAAAGGACTTTCAGGATAGCCGTACAAAAGAACCATTGAAGATCCAAATGAAGCAATTAAAAAAAGACCAAAATTGGTCTTATAGGTTAATAATGTTAAAATACCAATTGTTATTGTAGAAAATAAAGCTGCTAAAAGTGACTTATAAATTTTATCTTTTGTCATTTATTCAATTATTTTTTTTAAAGCTTCAATTGGCAATGTTATACAATCTTTCCTAGCAAAATTTTTTTTATTAAAAATTTTTTTAAAATCTTTCCATTCATTAGGAAATAAAATGTTTTCTTTATCATTAAACTGTTCTAATAATTTTAAAAAATTTTTAATTTTGCTTTTACTTTTTCTTTTAAAATTTTTTGAAGCTATATTAGCTGATGCATTGCAATATATACAAGATTGAGATTGATAGGTAAAATCTTTAATCATATTATCTTTTATAATTAAAAAAATTTCAATCTCGTCTCCACAAATCTTACTTTTGAACTTTGTTGAATGAGTACAGTTTCCAATATATTTGTTATTTTTGGTATCTGAAGCTAATTTTAAAATATTAATATCCATTAATCTAAATTTTATTTGATTGTTATTATATAAATTTATATTTATATTTTCTTACTTCTTAAATAAAAAAATAGCACATGCTTGATTTAAAAAATCCAAAAGTAGCCATTCCAATTGTCCTAATAGCTGGAGTTTTTTGGTCATTTGGCCCTTATGTTGTAAGACACATCGATCAGCCGGAGACAGTTCCATGGCAATATTTATTTACTAGAGGGTTAGTTATTTTTCTTTTACTAAATATGTATTTATTTCTTGAGGAGGGAAAAGACTTTTACAAAAACTATTTCAAGGTAGGTATATCTGGCGTTGTAGGAGGAATTGGCTTAGGAACTGCAATGATTACATTCATATGGTCTATAACTAATACTACTGCAGCTATAACATTGCTTTGTCTTGCTGCTATGCCATTTATAACTGCTTTGTTAGGTTTTTTATTCCTAAAAGAAAAAATCTCTTTAACAGTGTGGGTTGCAATAATAGTAGCTGCAGCTGGTATATGTATAATGGCTTTTGATAATTCAGAACAAAATACTTTGCTTGGACTTGTATTTGGACTTACCTCTGCACTGGGTTTCTCAATTTTTTCAGTTTCACTTAGATGGAGAAAAGAAACACCAAAATTTACCACTGTTGCATTGGCTGGATTATTTTGTTTTTTGTTTTCTGCAGTGATGCTTATGAGTAATGGCGCTAGCTTTTTATCTACTGGTAAAAATGAAGCTTTATTTGCAACTCATGGAACTCTAGTTTGCTTGGGTTTGATCTTATATTCAATTGGATCTAAAAACATTCCTGCTGCAGATCTAACTTTACTGTCTTTAACTGAGGTCATAGGTGGTATTTTTTGGGTATGGTTGCCATGGCTTGGAATTAATGAAGTACCATCAACAAATACTATAATTGGTGGGTTTTTTATTTTTATGTCAATTTTCTATTATAGTTTAATAATGCAATCAAATAGAAGATTTATAGGTTTAAATTAGTATGAGTGATGAAAAAATAATTGTTAATAGTTGGAATGAGTGGGATCCATTGAAACATGTTATAGTAGGAAAAGCAGATGGTACGTGCATTCCAGCTCCTGAGCCAGCATTAGACGCAAAGGTTCCTGAAGATAGCGATATGAGAGGTCAATTTGGACCACGAACAAAAGATACCGTAGATAAAGCAAATCAACTTTTAGATGATTTCTCAGATATTTTAAGAAAAAGAGGAATTAAAGTTGATAGACCAGACCCAATTGATTTCAATCAAAAAACATCAACACCAGATTGGGAAGCAGAAACAATGTTTGGATGTATGCCCCCAAGAGATGTTTTGCTAACTGTTGGTAATGAAATTTTAGAGGCTACCATGAGTTATCGTTGCCGATGGTTTGAATATCTATGTTACCGACCACTTTTAAAGCAATATTATAATTTAGATCCAAATATGAGACATGAATCTGCTCCTAAACCTAGATTAACAGATGAGGATTACAGAGAAGATTACTTATCAGATAAAATAGGAATTCAAAAAAGACTGGAATGGACAGAAAATAAATATTTTGTAACCACTGAAGAGGAGCCATTATTTGATGCTGCTGACGTTCTAAGATTTGGTAAAGATTTAGTAGTACAACATGGTTTTACAACAAATTTAAAAGGAATTGATTGGTTAAAAAGACATTATAAAGATCACAGGGTTCATGCTGTTAATTTTCCAGGTGATCCTTATCCAATTCATATAGATGCAACTTTTACACCTATCAAGGAGGGATTAATAATTAACAATCCTCAAAGAAGGCTTCCTAAAGAGCAAAGAAAATTGTTTGAAAATAACGGATGGGAAATTATTGATAGTGCTCAACCTGCACACAACGAACCCCCACCTCTATGTTACTCTTCAACATGGCTATCAATGAATGTTTTAGTTTTAGATCCTAAAACTGTATGTGTAGAAAAAAGTGAAGTATACCAAGCAGAACAACTAGATAAATTAGGCATGGAGGTTGTTCCTGTTGAGCTTAGAGACGCTTATGCATTTGGAGGTGGATTACATTGTTGTACAGCAGATGTTTATAGAGAAGGTGAATTAAAAGATTATTTTCCAAAGCAATAATTGTGAATCAGATAAAAACAAAAAGAGAAAGAGTAAAATTTGCTTCAGATAACGTTACAGGTGCATGTCCAGAAGTCTTAAATGCACTTCTTAAAGCTAATGAGGATGACAAAACTCCATATGGTAATGATGAGCTGTCGAAAAACTTGCAAAACAAATTTTCAGAAATATTTGAAAAAGAGGTTATAGTATTTCCAACAGCATCAGGAACAGCAGCTAATGCTTTAGCTTTATCAACTATGACTCCTTCTTTTGGAAATATTTATTGCCATAGACTTTCCCATATAAATGTTGATGAATGTGGAGCTCCCGAATTTTATACTGGAGGTGCAAAGTTAGTTAATCTGGAGGGTAATAATGGAAAAATAATAGCAGAAGAACTAGATAGAAACATCTCTGGAAAAGGTGTGGTACATCATACTCAACCCTCATCAGTAAGTATTACCCAATTATGTGAAACAGGTGTTGCTTACAATTTAGATGAAATAAAAAAAATATCAGAGATTACTCATAAACATGATCTAAATATTCATATGGATGGTGCAAGATTTGCAAATGCATTAGTTTCATTAAACTGTACTCCAGCAGAAATGACATGGAAGTCTGGAATTGATGTACTGTCATTTGGAGCAACTAAAAATGGATGCCTAGCAGCAGAAGCCATTATCTTTTTTAAACCAGAGTTAGTTGGAAATTTAGCTTTTTTAATGAAAAGAGCAGGTCATTTACTCTCAAAGATGCGTTTTGTATCAGCACAATTAGATGCTTATATCTCAAATGAGGTATGGTTAAAAAATGCAAAGCATGCAAATGCTATGGGGAAAAAATTAAGCCAAGGTTTGCTGAAGCACAAAAATATTGAATTAGCTTACCCAACAGATGCAAATGAAGTTTTTGTCAAAATACCAAAAAATATAATTGATCAATTTAATTCGCATGGTTACAAAATTAACGATGATGAGTGGGAAGATAAAGCCGTTAGATTAGTTGCTGCCTGGAATACTCGTCCAGAGGATGTAGAATCATTTTTAAATATAATTAAATCTTAATTTAGCTAGGATTTTCTTTAAGGAAATTTATATAATTTACTATTTCATCAAATTTTTCATCCTCAATATCTTTATAACTTGCATTAAATTTACTCTTTACGCAAATTGCGACATGTGCATAAGGATTTCTGCCTTTAGGATGATTAGGATGATCTGGAAGTTGTCCTTGTAAATAATCACCAGCTTCCTGAATAATTTTCCACAGTTTACTTGCGTTTTCTTTGTTCAAACTACTTCAATCCTTGTTTTATCTCTTCATTATCGAGTTATTATCGAGTTATCCTATAAAATCCTATAACACTGAATTATGATCCTTAAAAGTTTTTTCATTTTATTTTGTAATTAACATTGGGTGCAATGTGAAAACTCTAGAAGGCTCAGATTTAATTTTTGGTAAATATTTATTATTATAGGTATCGTTATATTTTTTTAAAACTACATCTGAATTTTTATAATCTGGAAATTTACTTACATACACCATCAAATAAGTTGAAGATTTTATAAAACTTTTTGAAGGTTTTTCAATTGATCCCCATCGATCACCCCCACCTGGACACGAGATTGCATAGATTTGATTTGTTTTAGAGGGATCCATTATACCTTTGATTACAAAATCTGCCCCGTTATGTAGACTTCGATCATCTACATTATATTTAAATAAATCTTGTTCTGTAGTATCCTTTAAAAGAGATGCCATCATTAATAGATATCCATAACTATCAGCATTATATTTTAATCCCATACCACTTCTTTGAGTATCAATAGGAAAACTACCGTCTGGTCTCATATCATTAATGGCAAGCTTAACCACATCAATTGAATGCTGGACAGCTTTCAAATCATTGATCATTAATCCCCAAATCATTGTAATATAAGAAGTTAGATAAGCTTTATTATCTTGCCTATCCTTCCATCTACTTTTAGCAACTTTTTTTACTAAATTATTTAACCAAGGTCCTAAAATTTTTCTTTCCTCTGCATCTAACTTGTCAGCGATAACAGCTGTAGTTGTTAAGATTGAATTTATTAGTACCATCATTTGCCAATCCACAGGTTTTTTACCCCAAGAAACATTGATACCTTTTCTTAAAGCATCTTTTTGAGCCCAATCTAATAATACCGCTTTAATTTTATTGATATTTTCTTCATTATTGCTAGCTCTTCCTACATATGCTGCCTCTTGAAAATAATTTATTGCAAAATTAGCTTCTTCTAATTCTTCACCGTAACTTTCATCTAATTTTATTTTCTCAAGTGGTTTTGGTGCTCTACTTAAACTTATCTTATGTTTGTCTTCATCAGACAGTTTATAAAAGGGAGTAATCCATTCTTTTTTAATGAAATAATCTTCTTTTTGTTTAGTTAATTTATATCCAAAACCTTCGCCATAAGTTGGGTGTTCAAAACACTCTTTTGCTTTGCTGAAAGCATTCCATAAAGCTTTTGTTTTGCTTTTTGATAAAACCTTTTTAGGTTTAGAAGTTAAGTCTAGATCTTCATAACTATTTATCGTTTTGGAAAAAGCACTCCCGCTCCACAACAAAACCAGAACCACTATCCCTAAAAGTTTTTTCATTAATCCTTAAATAAATAAATAAAAGTTAAAATTATAAGCACTATGATAATCCAAATAGTAAAATTAGTTAACAATTGCTTTAATTTAGAATTAGATTGTAAAAAAGCAGGTAGAACCAACAATAGAACTCCTATCATGTACACTACAGGTATTAGTTGATCCATCATCCAAGATTACCAAATCCTGAACCATGAGTCTAATTACTTTAAAAATGGCTATTAAATTTATCTCAAAAGGTCTAGTTTGGGAACTAGTTACATTATTTTCTCAAGTTTCCAAGCTTCATCTTTAGCATTAAACTTTGCGTTCCAGTCTTTAGATCTTTGATCTTCAAATAAGGCATAAAATTTTTCTTCATCAGTGACATTTGCAATAAAAATCACTTTACCTTCACGAATGTGTGCCCATTCAAATGATGACGTGCATTTTGCAAGATCATCTTTAAATATACTGTATAATTCATCTGCATCTTTTTTAGTTCCTTGATATGTTGTTGTTCCAACAAAGTTCATAGTTTTCCCTTTCTTTAATTAATTAAGCTAATTAAGGCTCAACAAATTTCCAATCGATAAAATTTTTCAACAAATTTATCTCACCGTGTTCTAGTTCTGGTTTTAGTTTAACCTTTAAAATCCACCACGCCAATTATTTTTAGATTTCAAATCTTTCTCTTCTTGTTTTGAAGTAGGTCTAAATAAATAAAAACTTACGACAATAATAACGAATATACCTAAAATGATTTCAGTCATATTTAATTAATCTCTAAAGTTTATAAATTCAATTGGAAGTCCTATATCAATACCTTGTATAGCAGATATTGCTTCTTGAAGGTCATCTCTTTTTTTTCCTTGTGCTCTTAATTCTTCTCCTTGAATTTTAATTTGGATTTTTAGTTTTAGTTTTTTTACATCAGCAATAATCTTCTTAGCATTTTCTTGACTAATTCCCTCTGCTAATTCACTGACTTGTCTAATGGTGCCGCCGGCTGCACCTTCTGAATTTTTAACGATTATTACCCTTGGATCTACTTTTCTTCTTACAAGATGAACTTGTAACAATTCATTTACTTGTTTTAATTTTAATTCATCTGGCGCTATTGTAGTTATTATTTTATCTTTTCTTTCAATTGAAATATTAAGTCCCTTAAAATCATATCGGTTCGCAATTTCTCTTAAACAATTTGCAAGAGCATTGTCAAATTCTTGATAATTAATTTTACTTATTACATCAAACGAAGGCATAATTTAAATATTCTATACAATATTACATTTTTTTATGAGAACAACCTTCTTTAATCATTGTTATAATTTTTAAAGTTTTGGTATATTTTAATTTTAAATGCTCAAAGGAAAAATTAAAATTCATATAAGAAATAATCACTGGAAAAAAGGTTCTTTGCCTTGTGATTTAGAAGGTGAAAAAAATAGTAGTGTTCCAAAAGATTTGTTTGAGAGCAAGCTTAATAAATATCCTGAGATAAAGAATAAAATCTCATATTTGGTTGATTGGGATGATGACAATTGGATTTCTTCGATGAAAAATGCAGATATTTTACTTGCATGGAACTTTCCAACAAAAGATTTAAGTAAAATTGCACCAAATTTAAAATGGATTCACATTGTTTCAGCAGGAGTTAATCATCTTTACCCATTTAATTGGATTAAAAAAGATTTAGTCATAACAAATAGTAGTGGGATACACGCAAAAAAAGCAGGAGAGTTTGGTTTAATGAGTATTTTGATGCTTCAAAATCATATGACAAAAATAATTACTAATCAAAAAAACAAGGAGTTTATAACTCTTTTAAGCAATCCAATTGAGAATAAAACAGTTGTGGCTGTAGGCACTGGATCATTAGGAGGGTCAATGATTAAACATATCAGTTCTTTAGGTGCGAATGTAATTGGTATAAATAGAAGAGGTAGAAAAGTTGAAGGATGTTCAAAGGTCATAACTTTTGATAAAATTGATGAAGTTTTACCTAAAGCCGATTTTCTCTATTTAGCTGTTCCTGAAACAAATGAAACAAAAGATTTAATTAATAAAAAAAGATTAGATGTTTTAAAACCTTTCTGTGGAATTGTTAATATAGGTCGTCAATCTGTAATGGATTATGAGCATCTACAAAAAAAATTAAAAAAAAATGAAATTTCTGGAGCAATTTTAGATGTTTTTTCAGAAGAGCCTTTAAATAGAAATTCTAAATTCTGGGATACTCCAAATTTGGTAATTACACCTCACATATCGTCAGATAGTAAAGGAAAATATATAGAAATGGTTTTAGAAAAGTTTTTTGATAATTTAAAACTATTTATTGATAAAAAAGAACTATCTAATCAAGTGGACCCTGATCTAGGATATTAATTGTTTTGTTAATTATTAATTTTATTAAGAATTACCCTAAAGTATTTGTGACTTCCTTAGTCCCATTTACATTATTTGAGTCTGATTTTGATGGTTCTTCAATAGGTTCAGCCGCTGGATTTAATTCTAAACCGATTGGCGTAATTGTTGTTGGCAAAGGTGTAAACTGAGACTCAGGGTTTTCAATAACTTCTCTTACCCTCATTCTATATACACCGTACATACCTATCAAAATATGAAATATGATCAAAAAAATAAAATAGCCATTTTCGCCAACAAAATCCATAAACAAAGAGCACAAAAATGGACCACTCATAGCTCCCATACCAAAAGCAAATTGTAAACCTGCACCTGCAGAAACAAACTTTTCTTTAGCTACAAAATCATTTGTATGCGCAAATATTAATGCGAACATTGGAAGACTAAAAAATGCATATAAACCTGTAAACACATAAAACCAAAACTTTGAACTTGCTAATCCATCGGGCAAATGCATTGTACCTACAGAAAAAATTGCACATAGCGCAAAAAAAGCTGCAGCAAACGTCGAATAAACAGTTACTGTCCTTCTGTCATAAATATCAGATAGTTTTCCAATTGGCCATTGTGAGATAGCACCAGAAATTGCAACTAGAAAAGTTACAAAAGATATTTCAAATATGCTAAAATTCATTGCCGCAGCATACACGGCAATTAATGCAAACATTGCAGAATGACAAACACCACACAAAACAGCACTTACCATACCAAACGGGGAGGCTTCATAAAGTTCTTTAATTTTCATTCCAATAATTTTTTTAAATTTTGGAGCTTTCTTTTTTGTAAGTAGAATTGGAACAAGTGATAAAGACATAAATAATGAAACTAAGATAAAAGGTTGAAAGTTTTCAGGTCTACTAAAATTTAAAAAAAACATTCCTATTGCCATAGAACTAAAGAGTACAATCATATAAATTGATAAAACACTTCCTCTATTTTTATTACTTGCCCTATCGTTTAACCAACTTTCTGCAATGGTATAAAGACAAACCATAGAAAATCCTGAAAAAACTCTAAGCACAAACCAAGTAAAAGGATTTATTACAATTGAGTGAACTAATACGACTATTGATGCAATTGAGGCAAAAGCTGCAAACACCCTTATGTGTCCTACCCTTGAAACAAGGATAGGTACTGATCGTGCACCGATAAAGTACCCAACAAAATACCCCGTTAACATAAACCCTGTAGCTGTTATACTAAAACTCTCATGTACGGCTCTTACTCCTAGCAAGGATACTTGGAAACCGTGAGCTAACATAATTAGTCCCATTCCAGTAAAAAGGGCCCATGAGTTTTTTAATATCTTCTCCATAATTTCGCTATCTATGGATGAATTAATATTAAATCAAGAAATTAATTAATAATTTTTTGAGGTTCTCTTAATTTTAAAAATGAGTGGATGCCTATAGTTGTTATAATTATAATTCCCCCAATAATGGTCTCTAAAGTTGGTTGCTCTTTAATAACCAACCAAACCCAAATTGGTCCAATTATGGTTTCAAGCAAGAAAAACAAATTCACTTCCTCAGCTGGAATAAACCTAGGTGCAATTGTTACTAAAACAAATGGAAGAGCTACACAAACTATGCACATCAAAGGTATATAAATCTGATCAGATCCGACTAAATTGAAGTTTTCTACAAAAAAGAAGGCAAAAACTGCAACTCCTAATTTTCCCATGACAGCAGATGGCAAAAGATCTCTGTCTTTAGCATATCTTATCAATACAGCGTTGACTGCTAACCCTGCAGCGGTAACAAATCCCATAATATTTCCAAAGAGATTTCCTATTTTAATGGAGTCATAGAATATGAACAAAACAGCAAAAAATGTAATAAAAATAGCTATCCAAGTTCCCTTACCAGGTATCTCTTTTAGAAAAATAGCACCTAAAATTGCAGATAGCATTGGTGCTAATGCAATCATGATCAAGGTATTAGCTACATTAGTATTTTGAATAGATATTATGAAAGTAATATTACATATTGAAAAGCTGATAGCATAAAATATACCAACAGTGCCAACTTTGAAAAATGCTTTTATGAAATTTTTTCTATAAAATAATAACAATCCAATAAAAACTATAAAAAAAGGGATTATACCTCTATAAAAAAGCATTCCCCAAGTTTCGATATTAGAAAGTCTAATTAAAAGTGAGTCAGGTGTTATGAACATTACAGCAACGAAAGCTAGCAATGATCCTTTTTTTTGATCAGATAATTTATTCAAGCTTTTAAACCTTTCCAAAATGTCTTAGCAAGATTTATTTTAGATAGGTCGTAGTATGTTTTTAATCCAGTAGGAGAGGTTACATTTATATCTCCATTTAAATGTTGATCTATAAAGTCTATCCCAGCAAAATAAATATTATCTTTCTTTAATCTTTTACCAATAATTTTTGAAATCCTAATTTCTTTTTTGGTAAGGCTAGTAAGTTTCGGTACAGCGCCTTTGCTCATATTACTTAAAAATGAACCTTTCTTGGGAACTCGTGAAATTGCACCACATACTTTACCATTAATAATAAAAACTCTTTTATCTCCTCTAGAAATATTTTTTAAAAATTTTTGAAACATTGAATGGCCATTTTTATTTAAAAAATTTGTAATAAGTTTTTTGTTAAACTTATTTTTAATAAGATGAATTTGATTACCTCCGTATCCGTTAATAGGTTTCATAATTATACTTTTATTTTGATTATAAAACTTCTTAACTTCTTCAATATTATTTGAAAATATTGTGTCTGGCATATATTTTATGAATTTTTTCGAATATAATTTTTCAGATACATTTCTAATGGCCACTGGGTTATTTATTACTCTTGTTTTTTTTAAATCATCTAAAATGAGAGTAGTAATTAAATATTCTGAATTAAACGGAGGATCCTGCCTAATTAAAATAAATTTAAGATTTTCAACGTCAATTTTTTGTTTTTTATAAATTTTATAAAATTTTTTTCTTTCATAATTTAATTTTAAAAATACTCCATTTGCATATGTTTTATTTTTGATGATGGATAAGTTTGAAGGGGTATAATAAAATATTTTATATCCTAGTTTCTGAGCTTCATGAGCTAAAAATATTGATGTATCAGAAGATATATTAATTTTATCTAATTTATCGCCTTGTATGCCTATTATTTTATTTGTCATATAAATCTTCTAAATTTTGAAATTTAGAGAATTTATTTATAACATGACTGGCCACTGTTTCTTTATTATTGATAATCTTATTTAGATGTTCCAAGTATTTAGTTTCGTTTGTACCGCTTTTTCCAATAAAATCTCTCTTTTCTAAGCCTTTTTGAGCAATTTTTAACAAGTTAGAGATCCAATAAATCATATCTTTACCCATTAAATTTGTATCAAGTCCTTTCATAGGCGCATCTTTATACGCATTCAATAAATCTTTCTTTTCCCATTTTGAAATGAATTCTAATGCTTCGTCTAAATTACCGTATAAAAGACCAGTAAAAAAAGCAGGGCCAGCACAGATACAGTCCCAACCACAAGTATCCATAGATCTTAATTCGATATATTGTTTTAATCTATTCTCTGTAAATATAGTACTTAGATGCAATCCAAGATCGTCAATACTTGGTAAAGATTTATTAATTTCTTGAATATTACCATTCATATAATCAGAAAATTTATAATTTTTACCAGATAAATATTTATCATCTTTTTTTAAAAACAGTATTGGATAATCCATTACAAAATCAGCATATTTTTCAAAATCAACATTTTCTAAAAAAATTTCTGGAAGGCCACCCCTTGATGTTTCTTGCCATACTTTTGATCGGTATGATAAGTATTTACTATCTTTTTTCTCAACTATTGATGAGTTTGCAAAAAGCGCGATACTTAACGGAACTAAACTATTTGCTAATTTAAACTTTTTTATAAAATCATTCTCAGACGTGTAGTCTAGATTTAGCTGTGTCCCAGATGTTCTATACATCATATCTAAACTCAGAGGTCCGCCTTTAGGCATATCCTTTGTCATTACTTCATATCTTTTTTTTGGATTGTTCGGAATTTCAGACAATTTAGATATTGGATCAAATCCAGCACTTACTATTTTTAAATCTAATTTTTCAACAACTTGTTTAAGTTCAAACAAATAATTATTAGCTTCAGAGCAAACTTCATGAATATTATTTAATTGAGCACCTGCAAGCTCAATTTGATTACCTGGTTCTAAAGTTATACTCTTATTATCTTTATTTAACGCTATAACATTCTCACCTTCATAGGATGGTTTCCAACCAAATTCATATAAAATTTTGAAAATATCTTTAATTGTAGAATAATTAATTCTTTTATTATTCTTCTTATAGAAAAGGAATTTTTCGTGCTCAACACCTATTTTGGAATTTATAGTTTCCTTAATTCCCGATTTAAAATGATCTATTATATCATCTTTATTCATATTAATTATTTAATCACTCTTACTTAGATATTCAACAGCTTCGTTTATATTAGTTAATTTATTGGAACAAGTTTTGTTTTTACATATTATAACACTAGGTTTTGGATCATTATTTAATTGATAAACAAATGTAGCAACTCCAAGATATTCTTTTTGTAAATAAACCTGCATTTCCCTAATAGACTGAGATGTTCCACTGAATGTGAATGATAAACTATTATCGCAAATATCTAGAGTTTTAATAAAGCTAAACATTTGTGAATAATAAGAGTTTAAAACTTGATGAAATGATTTTTTAAGAACCTCATTTCTTTCAGACCATATTTTATCATTTGTAATTGAATATAATTTATTTGAAATTAGTAGATAAACACTATTACCATTTGGTATATTGCTATCATTCAAGTCTAGTGGACTTGCAAACAAATCATTATCTTTAATAATATTTTTCTGGAACAGCTTCGTTTCTTTATTAAAGAATAATTCCCAAGTATCATTCATTATTTTTATTGATTTTTCTAAAGCTTTTTTGTCAGCATTAACTTCATATAGCGTTATCATGAGTAATGCATAATATACGTAGTCCTCAAGAAAAGTTTCTATTTCTTTATTTTCATAACAATGAATAATTTTTTGATGCAATTTATTATTTAATATTTCAATTGTTTCTATCGTGTTACTTTTTAAATCTTCATCGTCTAAATTTACTGAAGTTTTGAGAAGAACTTGGAGCATATATGCATTTAAATCAGTTTGAGATTTATCATCAAAAAATGGTTTTATTCTTTTTCTTCTAATATTAAGTAATTTATTTTTTATCTGATCTAGGGTATTTTTGTCTCCATCAAGTATTAAATTTTTTTCTACCATGATATTATTTCCTTCAAAATTACCACTTTGGGAAATTTCATAATTATTTTCTAAAAATTTAATATCATCTTTTAAAATATTTTTTAATTCTGTATATGACCAAACATAATATTTTCCTTCAACACCTTCGCTATCAGCGTCATATGCGGAACCATATAATTCTTCTTTGTTTTTAAATTCATTATTAAAATATTGAATTGTTTGTAAAAGTTTATTTTTAAAATAATCATTTTTTGTATTTTGATAAAATTTAGTCAAGAGATCAATAAATTGGATATTATCATAAAGCATTTTTTCAAAGTGAGGAATTATCCATTTTTCATCAACAGCATATCTTGAAATTCCTCCTTCAAGTTGATCATAAATACCTTTCGAACAAAGATTATTTAGTAAAACTTCAACGGGTTTAAAATAATTTTTATTTTTAGTTTTTAAATAAAAGTAAAACATTGCATCAAATAAATAAAATTGGGGGAACTTTGGAGCTCCTTTAAAACTTCCGTTATTTTCATCTAAATAATTAATAATTTTCTCAACAAATGGCTCCAAAGGTTGATTTAAAACTGCAGATCTCTGATTAATTTTTGAGAATATTTCTTTAACTTGTGGTGCTTGAGCTAGAATTTTCTCTCTGTTTTCATTGTACACGATATGAACGTTATTTAAGACTTTTTTAAAGTCAGGTCTTCCTTGAATTTCCTTTGGTGGAAAGTAAGTGCCACCAGTAAAAGGCACACCATTTTCGTCTAAAAACATTGATAATGGCCATCCACCTTGAGCTCCAGTTAGTATTGATAAGCTTTTTTGAAAGACATAATCTAAGTCTGGTCTTTCCTCTCTATCAACTTTAATATTTATAAACTTTTCATTCATTAGTTTCGCAGTTTCTTCATTTTCGA
The DNA here is from genome assembly GCA_902549785.1 of uncultured Pelagibacteraceae bacterium. Next base: position 11,241 of record CACCWT010000002.1, on the reverse strand, counting down.
AACTCTCATGAGCCATAACATGACACCAGTGACAGCTTGCATAACCGACACTTAAAAATATAGGTTTTTTTTCCTTCTTTGCTTTATCTAAAGTTTTTTTATTCCAAGGAAACCAATCGACAGGATTATCTTTATGTTGTTGAAGATACGGACTTTTTTCGTTTTTTAAAATATTAGACAATTTAGTGATGGTAGTAAGGTTTTCTAGAAAAAATATTCCTAACCATTGGCTCAAATTCTTTTAAAGTCATCGATTTATAATTTGGATCAAAAGAAGCTTGATCATATTTTTCACAAAAATCTATTGTTGCTTGATAATGTTCTGCATTCTTATATTTTTCTCTTGCATTCTTATCCCCACCTAAGTGCTCTGCAGAATAGTAAGTTTGAAATAGACCATGGTGTAAAATAATCCAGTAAGTTTTTTCTGAAACGTAAGGTCTAATTACTGATGCTGCGTACTGAGAATGATTCATTGGAGCTAACTCATCTCCAAGATCATGTAACAATGTTGCTACAACCATTTCCTCATTTTCTCCGTTTTTATAAGCTCTTGTTGCAGCTTGTAATGAGTGTTCTAATCTTGTGATCTGATACCCTTCAAGTGTTGAAGTTTGTGAAGCTAAATAATCTAAAATTCTATCTGCAGTTTTTCTTTCATATTGGCTCTCTAATTTTTCCAAAAGTTGATAGTCATCTTTAGTACCGTTCTTCATTTCTGTAAAACTTACTTTTTTCATATTAATTATTTGATGCCGTGCTTAATAAGGAAAGTTGGGTTACTTTATCTTCACCTAGTTCATCAATTATTTTTACAGGGTATTCCCCAGTAAAGTGATGATCTGTTAATTGTGGATAATTTTCATTTCTTTTCTCAAATCCCATTCCTAAATATAAACCATTCAAACTTAGGAATTTTAGTGACTTTGCTTTTATAAATTCACAAATTTCTGCTGTTGATTTGTTTGCAGCCAAAAGTTCTTTTTTAGTTGGTGTATCAACACCATAAAAATCAGGAAATTTTATTTCTGGGCTTGCTATTCTCACGTGAACTTCTTTTGCTCCAGAGTCATATAACATTTTTACTATTTTTGACGATGTGGTACCTCTAACAAGTGAGTCATCAACTAGAATTATTCTTTTATCTTTAATCACAGAAATATTTGGATTTAATTTTAACTTAACTCCTAAACTTCTAATTTGTTGAGATGGTTCAATAAAAGTCCTTCCAACATAATGGTTTCTAATTAAACCTAAATCAAATTTGAGACTTTTTTCTTCAGCATATCCTAATGCAGCTGCGTTACCTGAGTCTGGAACTGGCACAACTAGATCTGCTTCTATTTTATCCTCTTTCGCTAACTGTAAGCCAAAGCTTTTTCTATATTCATACGCAGTTTTGCCGTTTAAAATACTATCTGGCCTAGAGAAATAAATATATTCAAATACGCAAGGCCTGATCTTTCTTGGTGGAAATGGTTTAATACTTTTTAATTCATCATTTTCAATATAAACAATTTCTCCATTTTCAACTTCTCTTACAAATTTTGCTCCAATAATATCAAACGCACATGTTTCAGAGGCAAATACATATGAGTTTTTCAATTTACCAATTACTAACGGTCTAATTCCGTAGGGATCTCTTACACCTATTAGAGTATTTTGTGTCATCATTACAAGTGCATAACCACCTTGAATTTGAAATATAGCATCAATGATTTTATCTATAGTTTTTACTCTTTTTGATTTAGCAATTAATTGAACAATGGTCTCAGTATCAGATGTTGTATAAAATATAGCACCATCCTGAACTAATTTATTCCTTAAAGTTATAGCATTTGTAAGATTACCATTATGTGCAACACCAATACCACCTGCATTTGTATCAGCAAAAAAAGGCTGCACATTCCTTAAAGCAGTTCCACCTGTTGTTGAGTAGCGATTATGTCCAATTGCGTATTTTCCTGGAAGTTTTTTTAAAACTTTTTCATCGTTAAAGTTATCACCAACTAACCCAAATCTTTTTTCTGAATGATATTTTTCTCCATCGTATGAAACAATACCACAGCCTTCTTGCCCTCTATGTTGAAGGGCATGCAGGCCTAAAGCTGCAAGGGTAGAAGCATCAGCAGAATTACTTATTCCAAAAACCGCACACTCTTCCTTAATTTTAGGATCATATATCTTGAACTTTTTCTTTAGTTTCTTCATATTCTTTTTTTTCAGGAAATTCTTTTATAAGATAGTTACTGCCTTTTTCAACCCATGCATATGTAAAAGCATCATCTAAATTAATTGGCCATTTTTTATGGTTATAGATGATATTTATAGTTGTATAAATACATACAACTATAACGTAAGCCCTGATAAATCCAAAAAAGAAACCAAAGATTCTATCTAGATTTCCTAATCCAGAGTAGGTGACTGCTCTATTAATTCCTTTATTTATTAATAAAATTAAAAATATAATTATTATGAATAATCCTATACCAACTGCAATATCAAGGACGTATTCACTATCAATTATATCCTCAAAATATGGCTTTACTTTTGGAAATAGAAATAGAGTAACAACATATGCTAAAAGCCATTTAGAGGCTGACAAAATGCTCAATAAAAAACCTTTTTTTGTACATGTCATCAAGGATAGTGCTGTGAAAACTAAATAAACAATATCAAAGGTATAAAGTTCAGTAAAAAAATCTTTTACAACTTCCATTAATTATTTAATCTTAAAAGGTTTGAGCATTAAAAGTAAAGATGGCAATAATGTTAAAACTGATATCATAGCCAATAGCATTGCTAACCCAGTGAAGACACCAAAATAAATAGTTGGTATAAAATTAGATAAAACCAAAATAGAAAACCCAAATACAATTGTAATAGATGTATTTAGTATAGCAACTCCTACTGTCGAATGACAATATTTAAGTGTTTTATTGTAATCTTTTATTTTAGTAAGTTCTTCCCTAAATCTATAAATATAATGAATGCTATTATCTACAGCAATACCAATCGTGATAGCAGCAATTGTAATTGTCATCATATCCAAAGGGATGCCGGCTAAACCAATTATTCCCAGAATAAAAAAGGCCGCAATAAAATTAGGTATTACACCAATTAGTGAAATTTTAATATTTCTAAAAAGAATTAAAAACATAACAAATATTCCAACCATCACAAATCCAAGAGTTAAGATTTGGGATTTAAATAAACTTTGAAGTAAATTATTGAACAATATAAGCACACCTCCAAGTTTAAATTCATCTTTACTGATATTTAATTTATTTTCTAAATCAAAATTAATTTGATTAATAAGATCATTTCTTCTCAATCCATCTAAAGAGTCTTTTATTCTTAAACTTATTCGAGCTTCAGAATTTTTTATAGATATATATGGGTCTACTATTTCTTTTTTAATATTATCAGGAATTTTAGTATATAAAACTCCCATTTCTAAAGTTCCAAGTGGTTTATTATTATTTAATTTTGTTGCAACTTCAATTATTGATGAAAAGGATAAAACTTTACCTACAGCATCAATATTATCTAAATAATTGTGAACTCGAGTTATTTTATTAATTTTATCTTTTGTAAACCAATATTTATTGTCATTTTCATCCTCATCGCCCCAATCATTCTCACTATCAGTTTCTTCATCTTCATCTTTTGGAAATTTTAAAATTACCTCCAAGGGAGTTGTTCCACCCAGCTTTTCATCTATTAACTTCATGCCTTTATAAATCTCAGTATTTTTATCAAAGTAATTGATGAAACTATTTTCAACTTCTAATTTTGCGATACCAAATATGCTCAAAAATATAATAATCCCAGTTAAACCAAATATGTAGTTTTTATTTTTAATTGACAATACTCCTAGATATCTTGTTATTTTTGAGTCCTTTTCCTCAGTTAATCGAACATTTGAGTTTTGAACAAAACTTAATAATGTAGGAAGAAGTGTGAATGTAATTGTTAGCGAGGTTATTAGTCCAAAAGTCATCATCCATCCAAAATCTATAATTGGTTTTATGTCACTAAAAACTAATGACATAAAAGCACATATCGTTGTTAAGACAGTATAAAATATTGGCCAAATCATTTTTCTTGTTGTCAAAATTAAAATTTCAATTTTTTTCTTTTCTGGAAACTGCTTATTCAATTGCAAAAATCTAGTACTCATGTGAATATTCATTGCCATTGTAAGAATTAACATTAACGCGATAAAATTTGATGAAATTACTGTAACTTTCCACCCAACCAAACCCAGAAAACCTGTCATAAATACAACTGAAAAGAAACAGCTACTGATCGGAATTATTATCCAAATTATATTTCTGAATACATACCAAAGTGTTAAGATTATAAAAATTAATACCCCAATTCCAAATGTAACAATGTCATTTTTAATAAATGTCATCATGTCATCTGCTATCATTGGAATACCTCCGAGATAAATCTGTGTATTTTGGTTATGATTTTTTATGACTTCTCTAATTTCTAAAATATTTTGATGTCGCTCTTTTTTAATTTTATCTTTATAATTCTCTAATTCTTTATCAGTCTTTATCTCTTTTTCTGCTTTATTTGGTTTTATATACACAATGATACCACTTGTTTTTCCGTCTTCACTGATCACAAAGTTTCTAAATACTGGACTGTTTAAGATTTCATTAAATCCACGGTCTTTATTTATATTCTTACTTGTTAACGTTTTAAAATTTTGAATACGTTCAATTAAACTATCATCTGTTGCTTCTAACAAGGGAATGTCTAAAAGTGTAACAACATTATGAACCCATTTTAATGATTTTAAATCTTTTTTTAATTCAGAAAGATTTCTAATTGAGTTCTGCGAATTCATTTTACTATCTGGGGAGTAGGTCAGTACCAGAAATTCCTTACCACCATATCTCTCATTTATTTCATTAAGATATTTTAGATCAGGATCGTTTTCTAGTAACAAAGTCTCTGAACTTGCATCTAAGCGAAAATCTTTAGAAAAGTAAAAAGAGGTAATTAATATTAACACCAAGATCGAAAAAACTAGCTTAGGTTTTTCTATAATATTTTTTTCGTAAAAATTAGCTAACATTTGATATTAGCTTTTATAATTTATATTAATTATTTTGAATATCTTTAAATTTTGTAAACATTTCCTCAAATTCAAGCATTATAGTACCTGTTGGGCCATGTCTTTGTTTTAGTATGAGTAGTTCCGCTAAATGAGAAATTTCATTCATTTTTGCCTGCCATTCAGCGTGTTCAACAGTAGCAGGTCTTGGCTCTTTATTTTTTAAATAATATGATTCTCTAAAAACAAACATTACAACATCAGCATCTTGCTCTATCGAACCGGATTCTCTTAGATCTGAAAGTAAAGGTTTTTTATCATCTCTTTGTTCAACTGCTCGAGATAATTGAGAAAGCGCAAGCACAGGAACTGCTAATTCTTTCGCAAGAGCTTTTAAACCTTGGGTTATTTCTGAAATTTCCTGAACTCTTCCATCTTTAAAATTTGTTCCTCTCATTAACTGAATATAGTCGATTACAATCATTTCTAACCCATGAATTCTTTTAATTCTTCTAGCTCTATTACTAAGAGCAGCTATTGATATAGCTGGAGTTTCATCAATGTATAAAGGTAGTTCAGCAATATTTTTTGAAGTTTCTATAAATTTATCAAATTGTTCTTCTGAAATTTTTCCACGTCTAATATCGTTAGATTTAATTCTAGATTGTTCAGCAAGTATTCTTGTTGACAATTGTTCTGATGACATTTCTAACGAAAAAAAGGCTATACAAGTTTTTTCTCCTTTTTCTTGAATATTTTTTGCAGCATGAAATGCAATGTTTGTAGCCAAAGCTGTTTTTCCCATAGAGGGGCGTCCTGCAATAATGATCAAATCTGATTTATGCATACCACCTAATCTATCATCCAGATCTTTAAGACCTGACGGCACGCCCACAATACCTTCCTCATTTTTATAGGCATTAGATGCCATCTCTATAGTTTGTCTCATTGCTTCATCAAATTTTACAATTGAAGAATTAAAGGATCCTTTTTCAGCTAAATCAAATAAAGATTTTTCAAATTTTTCAATAATTTGTTGTCCATCATTATTGAGATCATTAAGTTTTGCAGTATCAATTATATTATCTGAAATTTTAATTAATTCCCTTTTTACATAAAGATCATAAATGAGTTTTGAATATTCAATACTTTGTCTAGAGGAAGCAGAAAATTTTGTTATTTTAACCAAATATTGAGGAATATCGATTTCATCCTTTTCATTCTCAAAGTAATTTTTTAATGTAATTGGATTGGCTAATAGTCCTTTATATATTAGACTTTCTATCGCACTATAAATCTTTTGATGCATTGGATCGTAAAAATTTTTGCTAGAAATTAAAATATTAATCTCATCAAATATTTCATTAGAAAGTAAAATTGAGCCAATTACTGACTGTTCTGCTTCAATATTGTTTGGAAGTTCTACTAATTTATTTTTTACTAAATTAAGAGGTTGAGACACAAAAGAAATCTACAGAAAAAATTTTAAAAAACAAATTATTATTTTTACTGGGGATAGCTGTGTATAATTATTTTGTGTCTTCTTGAGCTATTGTGTTGACTACTATTTGTGTTTGTACTTCTGGGTGAAGGTTTATTTGAACTTCAAAACTCCCAATAGATTTGATCTCTTTTGAGGGTTGTATTAATGATGGATTAATTTTTACTTGATCAACCTCCTCTAGAACTTTTGAAATTTCTGTTGGTTTAACAGAGCCATATAATTCATTATTTTCAGTGCTTAATTTTTTAATTTCATACTCTTTATTTTTAATTTTTTCATGAATTAATTTAGCTTCTTTTTTTTTGTCATTATCTTTCTTATTTAAATCTTGTTTAATTTTCTCAACTTCTTTAATATTATCTTTTGAAGCAAATAAAGCTTTTTTATTTGCTATAAGGAAATTTCTTGCAAATCCTCTCTTTACATCAATTATTTCACCAATTGATCCAATTTTTCTAACATTTTCAAGTAATATAACTTTCATTTTAAAGTAGCGCTAAATTTCTTGCTCTTTTAATAGATAAAGATAGTTCTCTTTGTTTTTTTTGACTAACAGAAGTTATTCTGGAAGGTAAAATTTTTCCATTCTCAGATATATATCTTTTTAATAATTTTATATTTTTATAATCTACAATTGGAGCACCTTTGCCTGAGAGTGGACATTTTTTTTTAAATTTGTATTTTTGGTTTTGAAAAATACTAAGCTTGGCAAAGTTACTTTGTTTACCTTTTTTTTTATTGTTTTTCTTCATTACTCCTAATTCTTTTGTAAGTTTTCATTTTCTTCATTTTTTTTGAAGTAGTTAGTATCAAGATCGAATTTTTTTACTTTTACAGTTAAATACCTTAATAAGTTTTTGTCTATTTTCTCGTTCTTCTCAAGTTCAGATATTATCTTCCCATCAGCTTTAATTTTAAAATGTATATAATTTCCTTTTTTATTTTTTTTGATTAAATATGATAAATTCATTAATCCCCAATTTTCTAATTTAATTATATCCCCATCTAATTTTTCCACGATTTTAGAATATTTTTCCTCAATTTGTTTTAATTGGCTAGGGCTTATATCTTGCCTTGCTATAATTGTGTGCTCGTAAAAGTTCATAATATTTCTTTCAAAAAACAGAGGATATACTATTATAATTTTTTAATTACAATATAAAAAATAAGGTTTTTGCTTATATTTTCTATGTTTTCTGTTTTATTTCCTGGTCAAGGTTCACAATCAGTTGGAATGGCTAAAGATCTATATAATAATTTTGATTATATCAAAGTTCTTTTTGAAGAAGCTGAGGATACATTAAATTTATCTATTAAAAAAATAATTTTTGAAGGTCCACCTGATATTTTAAATCAAACTGAAAATACACAACCTGCAATTTTCCTTGTTAGTTTTGCGATATTTAATGTAATAAAAAATGAAACATCTTTTGATATCACAAAAGCAGATTATTTTGCTGGCCATTCTTTAGGTGAGTATTCAGCCTTAGCTTGTTCTAATGTGATTAACTTTCGAGAAACAATAAGACTTTTAAAAATAAGGGGGAATGCGATGCAAAATGCAGTACCCAAAAACGAAGGAGGGATGGTAGCTGTATTAGGTGAAAATATTGACAAAGTTCAAGAAATAATAAAAAAAAATAAAAATAATTTTAATTGTTTTTTAGCAAATGATAATTCAAATGGTCAAGTAGTTATAAGTGGAAGATTGAATGATTTAGAAAAACTTACAATTGAATTAAAAAAATTAAATATTAAAAATATCAAATTACCAGTTTCAGCGCCTTTTCATTGTATGTTAATGAGTCCCGCAACTAAAATTATGGATAAACACTTAAATAATACTAAGTTTTCTAATCCAAAAAATATGATAGTATCAAATGTGACAGCCGAACCCACTAATGATCCAAAAAAAATTAAAAATCTTTTAATAGAGCAAATAGAAAAACCTGTTCGTTGGAGAGAAAGTATTATAAATATGATAAATCTTGGATGTGATAAATTTATTGAAATCGGTCCTGGAAAGGTATTATCAGGACTAGTAAAAAGAATAGATAGAAATGTAAAACTAATTCCAATAAATAATATAGATGATTTAGAGAATTTATGATTGATTTAAAAAATTTAAATGTAGTTGTTACAGGTGCTACTGGTATAATTGGAAACTCAATTTTAGAAAAGCTTGTTTTAGGAGGTGCGAATATTTTAGCCACCGGTACTAATGAGGAAAAATTAAAAAAAATTAAGAATAAACATGAAAAAATAAATATATTAAAATTTGATATTTCGAAGCATAACGAAATTGAGAAATTTGTTGATAGCTGTAGCACAATCTTATCAAATAAAATTGATGTTCTGATTAATAACGCAGGAATTACAAAAGATAATCTTTCTATTAGAATGAGGGAGGAAGAGTGGAAAAAAGTAATTGACATTAACCTTTCATCAACATTTTTTTTAACTAAAAACGTAATAAAGAAAATGTTAAAATCAAAAAAGGGTAAAATTATAAATATAACCTCTGTTGTTGGCCACTCGGGAAATATTGGACAAGCAAATTATGCCGCATCAAAAGCTGGTATAATTGCAATGTCTAAAAGTTTAGCATTGGAATATGGGAAAAAAAATATAACTGTTAATTGTGTCTCACCAGGGTTCATACTTTCTGATATGACTGACAAAATTAGTAATGACCACACAGAATTGCTAAAATCTAGAATTTCCCTAAACAAATTTGGCAATCCCGAAGATGTAGCTAATACAATTGCTTTTTTATGTTCAAACTTATCAGATTATATCACTGGGGAAACTATTCATGTTAATGGAGGAATGTATTTTAGTTGACAAAATCTTTAAATTATCTATTAACAAAAATAACTAAAGGAACAAAATGTCAGATGATATTTCAAATAAAGTAAAAAAAATAGTTGCCGATCACTTGGGTATTGATGAAGCTAAAGTAAATGATGATTCGAGTTTCATTGATGACTTAGGTGCAGATAGTTTGGATACAGTTGAGTTAGTTATGGCTTTCGAAGAGGAATTTGGATCTGAAATATCTGATAGTGATGCTGAGAAAATTTTAACTGTAGGTGATGCAGTAAAATTTATTGAAAATAAAGCAAACTAACTTTTTTGCGTTAATGGCCGAAAAAAAAGCAGGGGTAATTGTTATCCTATCCTCTCCTTCTGGCGCAGGAAAAACTACTCTAGTTAAAAAAATTTCGCTTAGAAAAAAATATAAAATATCCATTTCTCACACCACAAGAAAACCTAGAGCAAATGAAAAAAACGGAAGAGATTATTTCTTTGTAAATAAAAAAAAATTCCAAAAATTAATAAAAAATAACAAATTTTTAGAATATGCTAAAGTGTTCAAAAATTATTATGGTTCGTTAAAAGAGACTGTAATCCAAAATTTAGAAAATGGAGGAAATGTTATTTTTGATATTGATTGGCAAGGAACAGAACAGATTAAAAAAAAAAAATTAAAATTTAAAATAATTACAATTTTTATTTTGCCGCCATCTAAAAAAGAATTATTCAAAAGACTGTTAAAAAGAGAGCAGAAAGATAAAAAAATTGCTAAAGAAAGGATGAAGCAATTCGAGAAGGATGTAAAGCACTGGGTAAAATATGACTTTGTTGTAATAAATGATGAAGTAGAAAAATGTTATAAGTTGATTAATAATTTTGTAAATTTACAAAAAAAATCAAATTTAAAATTAGGATATAATAAAAAAATTATAAAAAGTCATGTTGACTACTTAATTAACTCTAATTCATAAAGTTCACAAATCTTATAATAAGTCTTATGGTCTAAGTTTTGGGGTCTAAGTTTTAAATCAATTGATAGTTTTTTAGATATCTCTTCAAAATTATTAAATAAAAATTTAATAGGTTTTTTTATCATTTTACGTCTTTGGCTAAAAAAGATATTTGTTATATGTTCTAAATTCTTTGGATCTTTTATAATATGATATTGTTTTTTAGGAACAAAAACTAATAAAGTGCTTTTAACTTTGGGAGAAGGACTAAAACTTCTAGGTTCTATATCTATTATTTTTTCAATTTTCATTTTCCAGTTAGATATAATTGATAATCTTCCATAATTTTTAGTGTTTGTCTCTGCAATAATTCTATCAGCTACTTCTTTCTGAAACATTAATATTAATTTTTTACAAAATTTTTCAAGATTATTGATTTTAATCCATTTCGTTAAGATTTGAGTTGAAATATTATAGGGTAAATTGCCAAAGATAATTAAATTTTCTTCTAAATATTTTTCATATGAAATTTTCATCATATCATTATTTATTATATCTATTTTAGATCCAAATTTTTTATTTAAGAATTTATACAATCTTTCATCTTTCTCTATTACGGTAAGTTTTCTTGGTTTTTTTTCAAATATTTTATCAGTCAAAGCACCCTTTCCAGGGCCAACTTCAATTACTACGTTTTCAAAATCTATATTTGCAATATCAATAATCTTGTTTAAAATTTTATCATCAACTAGGAAATTTTGCCCTAAACTTCTCTTAGGATTAAAAATCATTTATTTTATTTAGGAATTTAAAGGCATAAATAATTGATGATGGATCAGAAGTATTTTTACCTATCATTTCTTGATTTGGACCATGATCTGGTGTTACTTTTACAA
>CACCWT010000001.1 GCA_902549785.1 uncultured Pelagibacteraceae bacterium | reverse complement strand
CAATGGGTGAAAATGACTGGCTTGTTATAGATGGAGGAAATACCCATTTCTGGTCAGAGATTGCAATTAATATTGCTGGTGCAAAAGGTAAAAAATTAAAAGGTATCTTACATCCTGGAACTTTTAGTATGTTAGGTGTTGGGGTTTCGTTTGCTTTATCTGCTAAAAATCACAATCCAGACTCAAATGTTGTTCTTATAAGTGGAGATGGTGCGTTTTTATCAGGAGGTATGTCTATTGAAAGTGTATTTTATGAAAAAAAACCTATTACTGTTGTAATTGATAACAATGGTGGATTGGCCTCAATAGGGCAACAACAAGAGAGGTTATTTAAAAGTGGGAAAAGCGTTGCAACTGATTTTAGAGATATCCCATTTCATAAGATATTTGAGGGTTTTGGAGGGTATGGAGAATTAGTTAATAAAAGAGAAGAGCTAGCACCAGCGCTTAAAAGGGCGATGGAAAGTGGAAAACCTGCATGTGTAAATGTTAAAGCAAAACCAGTATTAAGTCCAATAGTCTCTGCAGTTGCAAGTAAAAGAGAGAAATCATCAATAGAATAAAATGGCAATATTTTCATCACACTTATTAGACGCTACTAATGGATCTCATGCTGGGAATATTGATGTAATAATTTATCAAATAAAAAAAAATGGAGATAAAGAAATTTTCTGTGAAAGTAAATCCGATGATGGTGGTAGAATACATAAAGAATTTGATCTAAGTGATGATGATACCAAGTGCGAATATGAAATGATTTGCAAAACTGGAGATTATTTTTCTGAGAAAAGAATTGTTTCTGAAATAAATATTAAATTTAAAATGGAAGATAATAATAAAAAATATCATATACCAATCATAATTTCAAAAAATAGCTACACTGTATGGTGGTCAAAATAAAATGAATAGTGAAAATTTAATAGATCAAAAAAATATTAAATTAAACATGTCAAGACGTATAAGACGTACTCCATTTACTAACAAGGTTGAGGAACTTGGTGTGTCAGATTTTACTGTTGTAAACCACATGTTGTTACCAAAAGGATTTAAAAATACAGTTGAGGAAGATTACTGGCATTTAAGAGAGCAGGTTCAAGTTTGGGATGTATCTTGTCAAAGACAAGTACAAATTTCAGGTCCTGATGCAGCAAAACTTGTACAAAAAATGACACCTCGCTCTATAAAAAAAATGGAAACTGGAAAATGTTTTTATATCCCGATAATAGATGAGACAGCAGGAATGATTAATGATCCTGTTTTACTAAAACTAGACGATGATATGTTTTGGATTTCTATAGCTGACTCAGATATTCTGCTTTGGGCAAAAGGTATTGCATTAGGTTCTGGATATAATGTTGAAATAGTAGAACCAGATGTTTATCCATTAGCTATTCAAGGTCCTAAATCTGAAGACCTATTGATTTCAATATTTGGTGAAGACATAAAAAAATTAAAATTTTTTAATTTTAAAGTTTTTGACTTTTTGGGTACAAAACAGGTAATCGCTAGGTCTGGATATAGTAAGCAAGATGGTTTTGAAATTTATTTCAAAGGATTTGAAACTCATTTTAATGAAATTGAACTTGGTGAAAAGCTTTGGGATATCATTTGGGATCATGGTCAAAAATTTAACATATCTCCAGGATGTCCAAACCTAATTGATAGAATTGAGGCAGGACTTATGTCCTATGGTAATGATTTCACCAGAGAAAATAACCCGCTAGAATGCAATCTTGAGAAATATTGTAAACAAGAAGATGATCATGATTTTATTGGAAAAGATGCTTTGAGAAAGATTCAATCTGAAGGAATTAAACAACAGATGAGAGGAATAATTTTTGATGGCGAACCCTGTAAGCCAACGGGAGTTCCTTTGCCAGTATACTCAAAAAACAATAAAAAGATTGGTCAAATAGCATCTGGAATTTATTCCCCAAGAATTAAAAAAAATATAGGTTTATCAATGATAAATAGAGATTTTTGGGATTTAGGGAATGAAGTTTTTATAAACACTTTTAATGGAAAAAACAGAAAAGGCATTATAACTTCTTTACCATTTCCAGATTAACTTTATATTCAAATTATGTTTAAACCAGTGATAGCAGGATTTTCAAGATCGCCTTTTACTATGGCTAGAAAAGGGGCCTTGATTGACTCAAAGCCAGTTAATCTATTAGCAGAAGTAATTAAAGATTTAGTATCTAAATCAAATGTTAAAAAAGATGACATTGAGGATATTGTAGTTGGTTGTGCATTTCAAACAGGAGAACAAAGTTTTAATATTGGAAAGTTGACTACTTTTCTAAGTGGTATGAATGTTAAAACCTCAGGCATGACAGTAGATAGATGGTGTGGCTCATCAATGGAAGCCATTCATATTGCAGCTGGTAAAATTTCATTAGGTGCTGGAAAAGTATTTGTTTGTGGAGGAGTAGAAAGCATGACAAGAGTAAATACTGGTTTTGAACCAATCCCCTACCCTGAAAGTAAGACAGACAATCCACATGTTTATTTTTCAATGGGAACAACTGCAGAAAATGTTGCTAAAAAGTATAATATTTCAAGAAATGAACAACAGGAATTTGCTATATCAAGTCATCAAAAAGCACACGAAGCTCAGACTAAAGGGAATTTTAAGAATGAAATCGTATCAATTGGTGATTGTGATACTGATGGAAACATTAGACCAAATAGTACAATGGAAAAATTAGATGGATTAAAACTTGCTTTTGATGAAAATGGAACAGTTACAGCTGCAACTTCATCACCTTTAACGGACGGTGCTGCGGCAACTTTAATTTGTGAGGAAAATTATGCAAAAGAAAATAATTTAAATATTTTAGGAAGAATAATATCTACTGCTGTTGAGGGATGTGACCCTGATTACATGGGATTAGGTCCAATTGGCGCTTCAAAAAAAGCTTTGATGAGAGCTAACTTGTCAGCTGAACAAATTGATATTGTTGAATTGAATGAAGCTTTTGCTTCTCAATCATTAGCGTGTATTAAAGACTTAGGTATAGATAAGGATAAGGTCAATTTAGATGGTGGAGCTCTTGCTCTTGGTCATCCACTTGGTGCAACAGGTGCAAGAATTACTGGTAAAGCAGCCGATCTATTAAAACGAGAAAATAAAAAATATGCTCTATCTACTCAGTGTATTGGTTTGGGAATGGGAATAGCTACAGTAATTGAGTCTGTAAATTAAACTATCTATTTATTCCTCTTAATCTCTCAGATCTTCTTCTTAAAAGTTCAGCGGTTAATAAAATCAATACAGATAATATAATCAAACAGGTTGCTACAGCTAAAATTGTCGGACTTAATTGCTCCCTAAGTCCAGTCCACATTTGAATTGGTATTGTAGTATTATCTAAGCCTGCCAAGAATAATACAACGACAACCTCATCAAAAGAGGTCACAAAAGCAAAAAGACCACCAGAAATAACTCCTGGTAATATCAAAGGTAAAGTAATTTTCATAAATGTATTATATGGACTACTTCCAAGACTTGAGGCCGCACGTGTAATACTATGATCAAAACCTGAAAGTGTTGCAGTTACAGTTATTACTACAAAAGGTGTTCCAAGAATAATGTGTGCCAGTATTATACCTAAATGAGTTGCTGCCAAACCTACCTTTGCCATGAAAAAGAAAATCGCTACTCCAGAAATAATTAGCGGAACTATCATTGGTGAAATTAAAATTGCCATTATCAAACCTTTGTAAGGCATATGTCTGCTACTTAAACCTAATGCGGCAAGAGTACCTAAAATAATTGATCCCAATGTTGCAAAGATAGCAATTATAAAACTATTTCTTGCAGCTAAACCCCATGGATTTTTTGTTCCATAAATCATATCCTTATACCATCTCAATGAGAATGCATCAGGGTCTAATCTTTTCATTCCATCAGAAAAAACTAAAAACTCTTCTGCATTAAAAGATAATGGAAAAATTACAAATAAAGGAGCTATCAAAAAGAAAAAGACACAACCACAAATTAATAAATAAAAGTAATGCCAAATTCTATAATGTGGTTCTGTATATTTCGGTAACGCCATAATTAACCTAATTTGATGTTATCAACTCCAACAAGTTTATTATAAATCCAATATATTGCTAACACACCAGTCAAAAGCATCAGACCCATTGCCGATGCAAAACTCCAATCTAAAGTACTTTTCATATGATATGCTATTTGATTACTAATAAGTGTTCCAGATGCACCTCCAACAAGTGCTGGCGTAATATAATATCCAATTGCTAAAATAAATACTAATAGGCAACCTGCACCTATTCCTGGAATTGTAAGTGGAAAATAGACTTTAAAAAATGCAACCGTTGGAGTTGCGCCTAAAGACTTACCGGCCCTCATAAGACTTGGAGAGATCGTTTTCATGACACTATACAAAGGTAAAACCATAAAAGGTAAAAGTATTTGAGTCATTGCTACGTAAGTTCCAGTTTTATTGTACATCATCTCAGGTCTGTTATCGTCTGCAACTAGACCTGTCCAAACAAAGAAATCATTCACAATTCCTTGTTGCTGTAACAAAATCATCCAACTTGCAGTTCTTACAAGTAAAGATGTCCAAAAAGGAAGAAGAACACAGATCATCAGCAAATTACTATATTTCATTGGTAGAGTTGCCAGTAAATGTGCAATTGGGTAAGCCATCAAAAAACAAAATAAAGTAACAAAAAAAGCTACCTCCACTGTTCTTATCCATAATATTCTATGAATTCTTCTATCCTCAGAAACTTGAACAATTTTTCCATCTTCATTGGAGTACATGTCTACACCTTTAAGGTATTTTGAATATGTATAAGATGGAGCTCTTCTTTTAATTGCTCTCCAATATTCAACATTTCTCCATCTTTTATGAACTTTCATTATTTGTTCTTTGTAGTTTCCCTCCTCAAATTTCTTTTGTTTTCTTGCTAGTTTTTTTAAAACACTCTTAAATCCATTTTTTTCATAATTTAATTGTGTCTGTAATTTTCCTGCTGTTTTATTCTTAACAAGAATTTTATAGTCTAAGTAAAATGCCTCAAAAACTTCCTCTGACGGCAATTCTTTTCCATCCCAATTTTCCATTGCTTTATAAGTTTTGGGAAGCATATTTGTAACCATCTTATCATCTATGCTTCTAGAGAACATGTCTCCAATTGGAATCATGTATGTAATAATTAAAAATAATAATAATGGTGCAACTAATAAAAAAGCTTTAATTTTATTTTTCTTTTCTGCCTGTTTTAGACTTTCCTCTAAGGGAATTCCATCTGTTGTTAAAATTTTTCCTGTTTCTGAGCTCATAAAAAAAGGGCGGTCAATGCGACCGCCCTTAATATAATATAAAATTAAAGTGATTAAAACTTTAATTATTTAATACTAGCTTTCATAGCTTCCCATTTTTCACCAAGCTCTGTACCGTTATCAGCCCAGTACTCAGCGTCTACTAAGAAGTATCTTTTAAGGTTATCTGGTGCTGTTGGCATATGTGGAACCATGTTAGTTTTTCCATCTTTATACCAAGGCTCACCTGCTTCCATAACTGCAATTGATGATTTTCTCCATGGTGCATATGCAATGTATTTTGCACTTCCTGCTAACATCTCAGTACTTGTCATCATTGCTAAAGCCTTCATAGCATCTTCTTGGTTTGGTCCACCTTTAACTAATGCAAAATATTCATAGTCAAGACCTTGTCCGTCCCAAACTTGAACTATTGGAGCACCTTCTCCAACAGCTGCATTGAAAAATCTACCATTCCAACCAGTTGCCATTACAACCTCACCACTCATTAATAATTCTGGTGGTTGAGCTCCAGCTGACCAAAATACACATCCGCCATTTGGATCCTCACATAGTGCTTTGATTTTATTCATTGCTCTGTCAACATATCCTGGCTCTTCTAATTTTTTGTAGATAAATTCTCCACCTTTACCCATTTTTACGCCATCTGCTGCTAATGCAATTTCTAAGTTAGTTAATGCACTTTTGTAAATAGCTCTTTTTCCTGGAAATCTTTTTGTGTTAAAGAAATCTTTTAAAGTCGTTGGAGTGCTTTTTAACAAATCACTGTTGTAAGCATAGTTCCAAGAATATAAAATATTTCCTACCGCACATTTACTTGGCATATCAGTGAAGAAGTCTTCACTTGCAGGCGTACCATCTGGTGCTGGTGGGAAGTCTTTGTCAAAATCAAATTCAACAAAAATTCCTTCATCACAACCATTAATAGTATCGTAAGCGAATACGTCTATAATATCCCATGTGATTGCTCCTGCTTCTATTTGCGCTTTAATTTCTGAAAGTCCGCCTGAATAGTCAACCCACTCGATTGGTATACCTAATGCCTTCGATGTTGGATCACCATATCCTAACTTTTGACTTTCTGTGTATGCTCCACCCCATGATGCAACAACTACTGCAAAAGCGGATGTAGATACAGAAACTGCAAATGTTAAAGCAAGTAATAATTTACTTAATTTTTTCATTTATCCTCCGTTTAAACGTTTTTTTTATAAAAAATGAGTACAGCAACATAGAATATAAGAGTCAACAGGTGATTTTGGCGAAAATCTAATAATTTAGGTTATTTTGGGTCTAAAGCTCTAGCGTCATGACTATTCCAGCCAATATTAATTTCATTACCAAGTTTTATATCTAAATTTTGAGAACTATTTGGAACTTTCAATATAAATTCTGAATTACCAAGTAAATTTAATCTAACTCTAGTATGATCCCCATGATAAATGACCTCTTCGATTTTTCCTTTTTGATTATTATCCATTTTATCTTTAGGGTTTATCAAAGCTCGTTCTGGTCTAATTGATACTGTAGTTTTTTCTCCAACAGATTTAACAGAAATTGGATTGGCAATTATTTCACCCTTTTCTAATTTCACTTTACATGTTCCATTTGAAATTTCCGAAACTTCTCCACCAAAAGTATTATTTTCTCCAATAAATTCTGCAACAAAAGAGTTAACTGGTTCCTCATATAACTTATCAGGGCTTGATAGTTGTTGAACTTTGCCATCATTAAATACCGCAATCCTATTTGACATTGTTAAAGCCTCACCTTGATCATGAGTTACATAAACAACTGTAACACCAATACTTTCGTGAATGTGTTTAATTTCGTATTGCATACTTTCTCTTAAATTTTTATCTAAGGCGCCTAAAGGTTCATCCATTAATACCACTGCAGGATCAAAAACTAATGCTCTTGCAACTGCTACTCTTTGTTGTTGACCACCTGACAGTTGACCTGGCATTCTGTTTGCAAATCCACCCAGTGAGACCATTGATAAAGCTTTGTCGACTTTTTTCTCTATATCCTCTTGAGACATCTTTCTAACCTTTAACGGAAATGCTAAATTTTCAAAGACTGTCATGTGAGGAAATAAAGCATAATTTTGAAAAACCATTCCGATCCCTCTTTTATGTGGTGGAATATTTGAAATTGGATTGTTATCTAAAAATATTTCTCCATTAGTTGGAGTTTCAAAACCAGCAAGCATCATTAGACATGTGGTTTTTCCTGAACCAGAAGGTCCAAGCATCGTTACAAACTCGCCTTCTTCAATATCTAAATTCAGATCTTTTACTACTAATACTTTTCCATCGTAACTTTTATCTACTTTATCAAATTTTACGAAATCAGCTTTTTTTGACATAAGATAGTTTTTAAAACATTTAGTTATGTTATTTGCAACAGTTAATTAACTCTTAATATGTAACTCTTTTGGATAATTACAAAATAATTCACATCCATTGTTAGTAACTCTTATAGATTCTGATGCTTCAACTCCCCAATCACCAAATTGCATTACAGCTATCATATGAAAACAAGAATTTGGAACTAATTCAGTCATTTCTTCTTTATATATATTTAAAGTATGTTCACCCCAATCTGGTGGGTAACCAATACCAATTGAGTAACCTGTTCTAGACTTTTTCTCTATTCCATATTTGTCTAAAACTCCCCAAAATGCTTGGGCAACATCATTCGCAGTATTTCCAGCTTTTGTTACTTTAATTCCAGCTTCTAGAGCCTCAATAGTCTTTTTCATCGTATCAATTTTTAGTTGATCGGGTTTTCCTAACAAAACAGTTCTTGCCATTGGAGCATGATATCTTTTGTAAACTCCAGATAACTCTACAATTGTTGCTTCTCCCTCTACAAACTTATCTTGAGTAGCAGTTAAATGTGAAGCTGAAGTTCCCTTTCCTGTTGGAAGAAGTGTTGCAATACTCGAATATTCTCCTCCAAACTCTGGTGTTCCATAAAATAAAGTTTTTTGTATCTCTCCAACAGCATCGCATTGTCTTACGCCAGGTTTAATTACTTCCATTGCAGTTTTCATCCCTTTTTCTGAAATCAATGCAGCATTTTTCATATATTTTATTTCTGCATCAGATTTTGCAAATCTCGCCCAGTTGACTAAACGTTCTGAGTCTTTAATTTTTGCGTTTGGTAAACCTTGTTTTATCTTTTCATAGCAAAAAGCTGTGAAGTAATGGGCATCCATTTCAACACCAATCGAAAGTTTATCCCATTTTCTGTCTTTAATTATTTTAACTAAATAATCGTAGGGATGTTTTGGCCATGTGTGAATATAATTTTCATCATACACAATTATGTTTTCATCTTTAAGATAAGTTTTTATATAAGCGCCTCCAGCATCTTGTGCTCTTACAAAGCAAAGAGGTTCATCTGCATTTATATGAACAATTGCACATTGAGCATAATAAAAAGACCAAGCATCATAACCAGTCAAATAGTTCATATTATTAGTGTCGTGAGAAATTAAAAGTTCAATGCCTTTTTTTTCCATCATTGACTTTACTTTTTTTAATCTTTTTTGATATTCCTCTTTACTAAATGACATTATTTTCTATCTGAATAATTTTCCAAAACCCTCAACTTGATTATCTTTATTTATTTTAACAAGTGTATCCCAGATTAAAGCCTGGTTACTTGATAAAACAATTGAATTTAATTTTTTTTCAAGTTTATCAATTATTGGAAGTACAGGTAAAGCTGTGCAAGATACAAATAATGCTTCCGCGCCATTTAAATCTATTTTAGACAACACATCATACAAATAATTTTGATCTACTTTACCAATATCGTAGTCTGACTCTATATCAAAATAAGAATTTGAGGTTATTTCAAATCCTTCAGATTTAAAATATTCTATAACATCATCATTTAATTTTTTGCTGTATGGAGTAAATAAACAAAGCTTGCGTATATTTAATTTATTTAAAGCTTTTATAGCAGCGGTGCTTGGTGTTGTAACCTCAGCCATTGGTTTTGCTGCTTTTACCTTTTGTTCTATTGAATTGTATCCTGCAGCTATTGTTCCTGAAGTGCATCCATAGACAACACAGTCTATATCCTGGTCTGGAAGAATATCTTTTGCAACATTGGTTACTTTATCTGACATTTTAATCAGATTTTCTTTGGTTAAAGGATTATAACACTCTATTCTATTAACAAAAAAATCAATTTCTCTATCCTTTATTACATTAATAAAATCTCTCTCAATCATAAAATCACTTGCAAGAGCAATAAGGCCAACTCGTGGATTTGATTTACTTATGTATTTTGGTTCTATTTTTGTTGAATTCATATTTTAAAAGAGTGAATATATCATAAGTTCTAGAATAATCATTAATATTAAATGAATTGAATGAATTTTAAAGATACTCTAGTTGCATCACTTGTTCCTATCTTTTTAGGTTTTGGTTTTGTAATTGCGAAACCTGCTTTTGAGTCTTTTCCTCCAATACTTCTAATGGGATTAAGATTTATTTTCGCTGCTTCTATTTTAATTTGGTGGTTTCCTATTCCAAAAGGTTTCTTAAAAAAAATCTTTTTTGCTTCGTTTATAGCAAACACATTGCAATACAGTATTACCTATACTGGTTTAAATTTTATAGATGCATCAGCGGCAGTATTATTAGTACAAACAGAAGTTCCATTTGGAGTAATATTTGCTTTTTTCATGTTGAAAGAAAAACCAACTTTAAGAGCTTTGATTGGGATAGGAGTTGCCTTTATTGGAGTTTACATTTTAACTGGCTCACCTAATTTAGATGGAAAAATATTTGGTATCGCTCTTACTATTCTAGGTTCAGCAATATGGGCACTCGGTCAAGTGATTGTTAAACCTTTGAGTAAAGAAATTAATCCTTTAGCGTTAGTTGCATGGCTTGCATTATTTTCTGGACCCACTTTAATTTTAATTTCTGCAGTAATTGAAGGTGATACCATATCATATTTATCAACTGCTAAATTTAATCATTGGTTAATAGCATTTTACATAGGATTTATTATGCAACCTATAACTTATGGATGCTTTTATTATGTTCTAAAAAATAATCCGTTATATAAAGTGTTACCTATAGTAACTATGGGTATACCACCGACTGGATTGCTTGCGGCAATATTTTTATTAGGCGAGAAACCAACAAGTGAATTATTTATTGGGGGAGTAGTAATAATATTTGGTGTCGTAATGATATTATATAAAAAGAAAGAGGAGGTAAATTAATGAATATAGGTTTTATTGGCTTAGGAAATGTTGGAGGAAAACTAGCTGGGAGTTTGTTGAGGAATAAATTTAATTTAACAGTTAGAGATTTAGATAAAAATTTAACAAAACAATTTGAAGCTTTGGGAGCTAAAATTGCAAACTCGGCTAAAGAGCTAGCTGAGGAAGTTGATTTAATAATAACTTGTCTTCCTTCTCCTGAAATTTGTGCAAAAGTGATGGAGGGTCAAAATGGAATTCTAGAAGGTATTTCTGTAAATAAAATATGGTTGGAAATGAGTACTACTGATGAGGCAGAGGTAAAAAGGATTGGTAAAAAAATAATTGAAAAAAAGGCAATACCCCTAGATGGTCCAGTAAGTGGTGGATGCCATAGAGCAGCGTCAGGAAATATAGCAATATTTGTTGGCGGAGACAGGGATGCATTCGAGAAGATTTTACCTGCTTTAACTGTAATGGGGCGAAAAATATTACATACAGGAGAATTAGGTACTGCTTCTGTTCTTAAAGTAATTACAAATTATTTGGCCTCCACACATTTGGTTGCTCTTGGAGAGGCATGGACAGTGGCTAAAAAATCAAATCTAGATCTTGCAAAAGCTTATAAAGGAATTGCCGTATCATCAGGAAATTCATTTGTTCATGAAACTGAGAGCCAAGTCATTTTAAATGGCTCTTATAATATAAATTTTACAATGGATCTTGTTTTAAAAGATACAGGACTATTCGATGAACTCGCAAAAAAATTAAATGCACCTTTGGAAATTTCTCCAAAGATAGTTGAAATTTTTAAAGATGGCCAAAAAAAATATGGCTCAAGAGCCTGGTCATCAATGATAGTAAAAAGAATGGAAGATCTAAATAAAATTGATTTTAGAGCTAAAGGTTTTCCAGAGGAGTTGATTGATAATCAACCTGAAGAAAAAGGTTATGAAATTTAAATTTTATGTTAAAGTACAATTATGATTGAAAAAAAAAATTTTTATATAAACGGAAAATGGGTTTCACCAGTCAAACCTAATGACTTTGATGTAATTGATCCATCAACTGAAGAGGCTTTTGCAGTAATATCTTTAGGATCTATTGAGGATACTGATAAAGCTATAAGTGCTGCTAAAGTTGCATTTGAAACTTGGAGAGAAACTACAAAAGAAGAGAGAGTAAAATTATTAGAAAAATTTGATAAAATTTATAATAGAAGATGGAATGAAATGGTTGAAGCACAATCAATGGAAATGGGTGCACCATTAGATTTTGCATCAGATATTCATACTAAAATGGGTGCAGATATATCTAGAAATACAATAGATATTTTAAAAAATTTTAATTTTGAACATCAGTTTGATCCAAAATCAAACAACCAAATTAGATATGAGCCAATTGGAGTTTGTGGACTAATAACCCCTTGGAATTTTCCAATGAACCAAATCGTACTTAAAGTTATTCCAGCACTAGCAGCTGGTTGTACAATGATTTTAAAACCATCTGAAATTGCTCCAGTATCAGGAGTTTTGTTTGCAGAAATGATTGATGAAGCTGGTTTTCCCCCAGGAGTATTTAATTTAGTTAATGGTAATGGAGAAGTAGTTGGAAACCATATATCTGGCCACCCCGATATTGATATGGTCTCATTTACAGGATCTACTAGAGCAGGAAAACTAATACAAAAAAATGCAGCTGATACAATTAAAAAGGTAACTCTTGAGCTTGGTGGTAAAGGTGGAAATATAGTTTTTGAAGATTCGTATCCAGATGCAGTGAGAGATGGAGTAAGAAGTATAATGAGTAACACTGGACAGTCTTGTGATGCTCCAACACGAATGCTAGTTCAAAGATCAATTTATGATAGAGCAGTAAAAGAAGCTGTAGATGAAGCAAATAAAATTAAAGTAGATGTGGCATCTAAAAAAGGTGATCACATTGGACCTTTAGTATCCAAAGTTCAATATGATAAAGTTGTAAATCTCATAAATGAGGGCATTAAAGAAGGTGCAACTTTAGCAGCAGGAGGG
The DNA here is from genome assembly GCA_902549785.1 of uncultured Pelagibacteraceae bacterium. Next base: position 61,521 of record CACCWT010000001.1, on the reverse strand, counting down.
CCCGATCTGCCAAATGGTCTTAATAAGGGGTATTTTGTCAAACCTACAATATTTGTAGATGTTAACAACGATATGAAAATCGCTAGAGAAGAAATATTTGGTCCAGTGCTCTCAATTATTCCATTTGATACAGAAGAAGAAGCAATTAAAATAACAAACGATACGTCTTACGGATTAGGTAACTATTTACAAACTGAGGATAAAGAAAAAGCAAAAAGAGTGGCAAGAAAAGTAAGAGCAGGGACAGTTTATATTAATGGCCAAGGAGCAGAAACTGGAGCACCTTTTGGAGGATTTAAGCAATCAGGTAACGGTCGAGAAGGTGGACTTTGGGGGTTTACTGAATACCTAGAGGTTAAGGCAATTACTGGCTGGAATTAAAAAAATATATTCAAGATATTTGAGGTTGAGATGATTGGTTATGTAATGGTGGGAACAAATAATTTAGATGCTGCCATTAAGTTTTATGATGAAGTTTTGGAAGTCATTGGACTATCAAGAAACGAAACTGTTGAGAACGATTATGCAGCATATGGAAAAAAAGATACAAACGAAATAGAATTTTACATTACAAAACCCTTTAATAAAAAAGAAGCAACTTTTGGAAATGGAACACAAATATCATTTATAACATCTTCAAGAGTTATTGTTGATAGATTTCACAAAATAGGTCTAAAAGCTGGAGGTACTAGCGAAGGATCAGGAGGTGAACGACCAGAAGGATCAGGAGTTTATTATTCGTACGTACGTGATCTTGATGGAAATAAAATTTGCACTTTCACAAATAGCAAAGAATAATACTATGTCTTATTCATCAATTCATGAAAAATTAGAAAATAAAAAAACTATTATTTTAGATGGTGGAATGGGTGCTGAATTAGAAAAGAATGGCGCTAAAATGGATGAAAAAATGTGGTGTGGAAAATGCTCAGTAGATAATCCAGAATTAGTAAGAAAAATTCATGAAGATTATATAAATGCGGGTGCTGATGTAATAACTACAAATACATATAGTACTACACCTATATCGATGAGACAGTATGGTTATGAAGACTTAATAGAGGAATTTAATAAAAAAAGTGTTCAAGTTGCAAAAGATGCAATTAAAAATTCAAACAAAGATGTTGCTCTTGCTGGAAGCGTTTCAACTTTTGGTAATTTTTACAAACTAGGAGTTAAAGCAATGATACCTGGCTTTGATGAACAGCTTAAAATTTTATCAGGTGAAGGAGTAGATTTAATTATTTTAGAGGCTATGTCTTCTCAAGCAGATATTGTGGAAACAATGTTAAACTGTTCTACAAAGATAAGTATACCAGTTTGGTTGTCGGTATCGTGTGTAACGAATGATCAAAATCAAATAATGCTCGGGTACAACGATACAATTGACTCTGATACTCACATCTATGAAAATTTTGAAAAATCTATAAATAATTTTAAAAAAATTCATAACGGTCCAATTTTAGTAGCCCACTCTGATATTAAAACTACAGGTAAGGCAATAAAAACTGCGAGAGAAAATTTTGATGGAGCTCTAGGAGCATATCCAAATAAAGGATATTATGAAAAACCACACTGGAGATTTATAGATGATATGACTCCAAATGATTATTTAAATGAAGTAAAAACTTGGATTAAAGATGGAGCTCAAATTATAGGTGGCTGTTGTGGAATAGGAGTTGATGAAATTAAAGCCATTTCAATTTTAAAAAACTAAAGTATAAATTAAGAAATAATGAAGACATTTATTGGCGGTATTGGTTGTTTTTGGGATGAAACTAAGTACGAAGGTATTGAAGGTATAATCTCTACCGAATGTGGTTACTGTGGAGGAGATGATCCCAATGTAACCTATAAAGCTGTGTGCGGTGGTGACACTGGCCATATTGAAGTTGTGAAAGTTCAATATGATGAAAAAGAAAAATCGTATGAGGACATGGTTAATCTATTTTTTGAATTACACGACTCTACTCAAGTAAATCGACAAGGTACTTATGTAGGAATTCAATATAGATCAGAAATATTTTATAATACTGATGAAGAAAAAAAGATTGCTGAAAAAGTATTAAATGAAGTGAACAAAAAATTAAATGGTAAGGTATCAACAAAAATATCCAAGGAAAAAAATTATTGTAAAGCAGAAGGATATCACCAGAAATACGAACAAAAAAAATCTTTGAAATATTGAAAATAAAAAAATTAATCTCTGTTAAAAGTCCTGAATTAAAAACAATTAAAGATAATAAGGCTTTATGGAATCTTCCAAAAACTAGAAGATTTGGTTACAGAAATTTACATAAAATAAATAGGTACAGTCTTTATCTAAGATCTGATCTAGTATTAAAACTAAAGTCAAAACCCAATAATAAAATTGGTAAAATACCATTGGTAAAAAAAATGATCAAAAATAAATCTTTTTGTTCAATAATCGTTGGCAGAGGTCAAAATATATTATTTGAAAAATACGCTAAAGATTTCAAAAAAAATCAACCACAGACAATTATGTCAATAACTAAAATGTTTGTTAACTTATTTGTAGGTGAACTTGTGAAAAATAATTCAATAAATTTGAATAAAAAAGTTTCACATTATTTGCCTAAAATTGGAAGCGGGTATTCTGATGCAAAAGTACAAGATGTTTTGAATATGAATATTATAAATTCCTATACCGAAGATTATACTAAAGCATATTCTTCCTCCTTTTTACATGAGCCTGTTGGAGGTTGGAGGCTACCAAAAAATTTAAAAAATCATTTAAGCCAAGAAGAATATTTAAATACAATTAAAAAAATTAAAAACAAAAGTTTAATAAATAGATCTGAATATGCATTTTACAAATCTGCAAATACTGATGTAGTTGGATTAATTGTAGAAAAGGTAAGTGGAAGAACTTTAAGAGATTGGGTTTTATCGGCAGTTGAAGCTGCTGGCTTTGAAGAAGGTTTATATATTGCCTCTGATAGATATGGGATGCCATGGATGTCTGGTGGTGGTTGTTTAATTACAAGAGATTTTTTAAGAATGGGTTTACTTTTTGCAAGAAAAGGTATGGGGGTTGGAAATAGAAAAGTTGGATCACCTTCTTTTTTAGACAAAACTATTAAAAATTTAGGACCTAAATACATGGAATTATCAAAAAATAAATATTTGTATTACTCAAATTCAACAATGGTATCAGGTAACATGATTGGACACTCTGGATATGGAGGTCAGTTTTTGGCAACAAATTTTAAAACCGGCAAAGTCGCAGCATTTTTTTCAGTATTAGAAACAAAATCTGCAACAAAAGAGAGTTATAAAGTTGATATGATTAATATGTTGATAAACTTAGTTAACAATTAATATTAAAATTAAGAATACCTTGAAATTAATTTTTTGAGATGATTGTCTGTGACACCACAACACCCTCCGATAATTTGAATTTGGTCATCAATTAATTTTCCACATTCATCAGCAAATTCATCCTCTGCGTATGTCACTGTTGCCTTATGAGTTTTTGTATCAAACTTATGTATCTCTGGATAAAACATAATTGGACCCTGCCAATTATTTTTAATCACCTTCAATCCATCAAAGGCATCAACAAGCCAAGTATGCATAATACCATAAACATCTCCGCCGATATTTGTTAGAGATTTCATAATATCATCTAAAAGAACAATCTTATCATCAGGAATAAATTTTGGTTGCTCTTTGTATATACTTTCATCATAAATAAGTGATTTTTCTTTTTCAGCTTTAAAATTTCTTCCAATAACGTTATTATCAAACTTGCTTATACAGCAACTAAGTCCAACCCAAACAGGCAAACCAGTTTCTAATGCAGAGTTAAGTAAGATTTTTGAGTGATCTATATCTAATATCATTTCTAGAATTAAAAGATCAACTCCCTCTTCTTTTAAGATTTTAGCAGCCTCTTTATAATTTCTCTCTTCCTCTCTGAATGAAGGTATGTACTTTGGATCTGGAACAAATTCATTTTCCTTTAGTGAGAAAAAATTCGACATACTCCCTGCTATTCCAACTGTATTTTCTTTACCCTTATTCTTAATTGCCTTTTTGGCTATATCGACAGATCTAACAATAAAATCTTTTGTTTCATTACCTTTGTTAATACTATTCATATTGTGTCTTGTAGTGCTAAATGTATTTGCTGTAATAACATCACATCCTGCATCCATAAAATTTTCATGAACTTGTCTTACAATTTCTGGTGCTGTGATTGTTGCTAATGCTGAAAAAGCTGGTGTCATCTCACCTCCTAAGTTTGCAATCTCAGAACCATTTCCACCATCTAAGAATATTTTTGAATTTGATTTAAACTTTTCTTTAAACAGCATCTATTTTTCTTCTTTTGGTGCTAGAACAACAGCTAATACTCCTCCTACAACAATCATTGTACTTCCAACAACTTCTCTCCAACCAAATGTTTCATCTGTTAAAATACCAGCTGATATAACTCCAACTACTATCTCGCTTAAATATAATATTGCACAAAGGCCTGCACCTAAAACAGATGGAGACCACATTATAACTACTCCAGTAGGAATAAAATAAAATACTGAAATAAGAACTAAAAAAGTAAACATTGATGTAAAAGCTTCAATCGGCGGCATAGGTCCTAAGTAATCTTTTAAAATAAAGCCAGCAAAAATGTTAAATATTGTCCCATAAACAAAGAAAGAAAAGATTACTGGAAAGACACCATCTGTTTTGGAAATTTCTAAACGTACCAACCCAGCCCCAAATAGCACACCACCTACCAATGCCAACCAATCTCCTGCATTTTGTGGTAACGGTATAATGTTAGATTGACTAAAAACTACCCACAAACCCCCTAGTGCTAAGCTTAAAGTTAAAACTCTTTCGAAACCTGGTCTTTTTTTTAAAAAATATATTTCAAAAATAGTCGTCCAGACAGGTATCATGTAAAACATGATTAATGCTCGCACAACATCTGTAAGCAAGAAACTTAATGCGTAACATATAAAACCACTGCCCGTTAAAAAACCAACAAAAGGAATTTCTAAACCAGATGTACGACCTTTATACTTTCTCCACAAAGAGATAGGTGTAAGTAATAAAATTCCGATCATCATTTGAGAAATCGTTCCCCAACCTCCAGTAAGTCCCCCATCTTCTAAAATTCTTTGAGGTAACCAATAAACTCCCCATGACCCAGCAGCTATTGCTAACGCAAAAGCTATTTTAAAATGATGTTTGTGTCTGACCATTAGTTTAATTTTGGTTTAATTTTAGAAAAATTAAAAATTTCTTCATATCTTTTTGCAAAAGATATCACTTTTAAATCTTCTTTTTCTTTTGCTATAATTTGAATACCTATTGGAAATCCATCATTATTAAAACCAATAGGTAAAGAAATTGATGGCAAGTAAAAAAGACTAGCAAATATATGTATTTCAATCCATCTATGATAAGTGTCCATTAATTTTTCATTTATTTTTTCTGGGTGTCTTAAATTTTTATCAAAAGGAAATGATTGTTGAGATGGTAAAGCTAAAAAATCAAAATCACCAAACAAACTATTTACATCATTTGATAATTCAATTCTTAAGTTAAGAGCAGATTTTACATCTTCCTCTTTGAGCTCGATACCTTTATTGTATTCCCATAACGCCTGTGGAGTCATTTCGTTAACATCTTTGATATTCATTGTAATAATATCCTCATAAATACTTTTTGCTCTTAATGTGCCCCAACAATTCCATAATTTATGAGCATCTATTTTTGGTTTTAAGTTTTCAATTATAACTTTATGCTTTTCAAGATTGTTAAGTTGTTTGTTACATATTTCAATTATCTCAGGATCATATTGATAGTTACCATTCATGTCAGATAACCATCCAATTTTTATTTTTGAAAATTCATGGTCACTTAAATTAACCTCACTAAAAGAATTATCTAAACTGAAAGAAATTGGATCTTCTTTATGTTCTCCAACTATGACATCTAAAAGAATAGACATATCATCAGGTGTTCTTGCAAGACATCCTGGTGTTGAAATAACTGGAAGATTTTTCTTTTTTTCATTTGTTCTATAATCGGGAAGTAATCCTGGTGTTGGTCTAAAACCATAGACATTTGCGTAAGCAGCAGGTGTTCTACAAGAACCCATCATATCTGTGCCATCAGCAAATGGCAGTAAATTTGCTGCAACTGCAACACCAGCTCCACCACTTGATCCACCAGATGATTGACTATTTCCATAAATGTTTGGTGTTATTCCAAATAATCTATTCGCTGTATGAGCGCCCACTCCTAATTCAGCAGTGTTTGTTTTTCCAATTATTATTCCACCGGCATTTATTTGACGGTCAACAATTATAGAATTTTTTTTTGGAAAGTAATCTTTATATCCAGGAAAACCATAAGTGGTTGGAAAACCAACTACATCTAGCAAATCTTTAGAGGCAAGAGGTAAGCCAAATAACGGCTTGTTCTCGTCGAAATTTTTGTCCTTAATCTCAGCTTCTTTAATTATTTCTTCTTCATCCTTAATTGAAACAATAGCATTCAAAGATGAATTAAATTTTTTTATTCTTTCAAAATATAAGCCAACTATTTCTTTTACTGAAACATCCTTTTTCTTAATTAAAGAAATAATTTCTTTAACTGATTTATTTTCAAGCATGAGAATTTACCATTACCTAGCTTTTTTAATGGATGCTAGAGTAAGTTCCTTTATTTCTTCTAAAGTTGCTTTTCTAGGATTTTGTCCATAAGCTTGATCTTTCATTGATTTTTCAGCAATTCTATCAACACAATCCTCGGGGACTCCAATTTCGCTCAAACTTTTTGGAATTTTAATTCTATCAAGAATGTTTTCAATGTTTGATATAAATGCATCTACAGAATGATCTTTAAATTGCATAGCCTCTGACATTCTTTTAACTTTTTCTTCCATACCTGGTAGATTATATTTTAAAACTACAGGCAATATTATTGCATTCGTTAGTCCGTGATGAGTATTGTATTCGGCTCCAACCATATGAGCAATAGCATGTACTAATCCTAAACCTTTTAAAAATGAAATTCCTGCTAAACAAGATCCAACATGCATTCCACCTCTTGCAACTATATTGCTAGGATCTTCTACAGCTGTGACTAAAGATTTTGATATCAAAGATAAACCTTCTAAAGCAGCGCCATCACACATTGGATTGAAACCAGGAACACAATAACCCTCTATACCATGAATTAAAGCATCTGCACCAGTCCATGCCGTTAAATTTGCTGGCAATCCAATAGTTAGTTCTGGATCTAACAATGCTAAGGAAGGTCTAACATCTGGATGCCACATACAAAATTTCATGCCTTCTTTTAAATAAGTAACCATAGCTGAAATTTCTGTTTCAGCTCCAGTTCCAGCAGTTGTTGGAATAGTTATAATTTTTGGGAATGGGTTATCCTTGCTAATTTTAGGCGGAGTTAATTCAAACTCAAAATCTCTTAATGGAACGTCATTGTTTGCTGTGAGGCAAATTAATTTTCCTCCATCCATGGCACTGCCTCCACCGATAGCAATTATAGCATCATGGTTTCCATCTTTAAATTTACTAACACCATTTGAAACCTCATCTTCTCTTGGATTTGGAGATATATCAAAAAATAAATCGGATTTTACATCAGAACTTTTTAAATAATTTTGTAAATTAATTATAAATGGTAATTTTGTGCTACCTTTATCTGTAACAATTAAAGGGTTTTTAATATCTAAATTATTACAGATACCACCTATTTCTTTTAATCTACCTGGACCGTATGCAATATTAGTCGGAAACGTCCAATCTTGATTGGATAGAATATCGGTTTCGTTAAGTTTAAAACTTTGCATTTCTTTTATAAAGTATACAATTTTAAAAAATTATAAATGAATATTTCTTCAGAAAAAACAGATTTAAAAAAAACATATTTAGCAATATTTACCATGCTCTTAGCAATACTATGTGTGGATATGTATATGGTTGTAATAAAGTTTTTGGGTAATGAATATACTGTAATTCAGTTAGCAGTATTCAGAAATATTGCGGGGGTGATCCCTTTATTTATACTTATTTTATTTACTAAAGAGTACATTTCAGTTTTTAGGAACCTAAACAATAAATTCATTATCTTAAGCTTTTTTAGAGGTTTGGCTTTCTTATCAATGAATATATTTATATTTATTTCTGTTATTAACTTAGAATTTGCTACTGCTATGGTTCTTACATTTTCTTCACCATTTTTCATTGTAATTTTATCGATAATTTTTTTAAAGGATAAGGTTGGTATTTATAGATGGTCTGCAATTTTTATAGGTTTTTTTGGAGTTGTTTTAATTGTTCAGCCAGGAAGTGACATATTTAGTTTTTACTCAATATTTCCAATTCTAACTGCGATAGCTTGGGCATTAAGTGTGATAATTTTAAAATTTATACCTGATGGTCACTCAACAGCAAAAATTCAATTATATACTTTAATATTTAATGTAATTGGTGGTGTTGTACTGTTTTTATTGACCACTGGACATGCAGAAATAAAAAATACTCAAGATTTTTTTCTTATGACATTGACTGGTATTCTTGGAGGTACTGCAGCAATACTTTTTATCTATTCTTACAGATTAATCTCTGCAAGTAAGATGGCTTCGTTTGAATATTTTGGCATTCCTTCATCATTTGTTTTGGGCTGGTTATTTTTTAATGAAGCTCCTTGGGAACAATTATTTCCAGGAGTTTTCGTAATTGTGTTTGCTGGAATGATTATAATTTGGAGAGATAAAGTAAAACAAAAAAAAACTAAGGTGAGTAGAGAAATTAACTAGCAGATTTCATTGATTTCATAACTATTGCTCTATCAATTTCACCAATAAGCTCACCTGTCTCACTATTAACCACTGGAAATTTCTGATCTGTATCTACAAGCTTATCAATTAAAGTTTCTATTTTTGAATTGTGAGGAATATTATTTGATCCGTTTTCAAACATTTTTTTTGTATCGTCACAACATTCTTCCCTCATTACTTTGCTTGCACTAAGGACTTTGTATTTTGGCACATCTTCGCAAAAATCTTTTACATATTGATCTTTGGGGTTAGCAACTATTTCCTCTGGTGTCCCTACTTGAGAAACTTCTCCATCTTTCATAATTGCAATATGATCACCCATTTTAATTGCCTCTAAGAAATCATGAGTAATAAATACCATAGTCTTCTGTAACTTTTCTTGAATCTTTAAAAGTTCATCCTGCATTTCTCTTCTAATTAATGGATCTAATGCTGAAAAGGGTTCATCAAAAATTAAAATTTCTGGATCTACAGCTAATGCACGAGCTAAACCCACCCTTTGTTGCATTCCTCCTGATAGTTCTCTTGGATAATTATTGTGCCAACCTTCTAAACCAACCATTTTTAAAACTTCCATTGATTTTTCTACTCTATCATTTTTTTTATTTCCTCTAATCTCTAAACCATATCCAATATTCTCCACAACTGTTCTATGTGGAAATAAACCAAAATGTTGAAAAACCATGCTCATTTTATTTCTTCTTAAATCTAATAATTCTTTTCCGCTCATTTTCGTTACGTCAACATCATCCATTTTTACTGTTCCAGACGTTGGTTCAATTAATCTTGAAATACATCTAACTAAGGTTGATTTTCCGCTTCCCGATAAACCCATTACAACAAATGTCTCACCTTTCTCAATTGAAAAGCTAACATCTTTTACTGCAACCACATGTCCGGTTTTTTCTTGAACTTCTTTTATTGATAAACTTTTATCTAAATCTTTAATTATTCTTTGTTCGTCAGAACCAAATAATTTCCAAACATTTGAACACGTTATTTTTGGTTGATTATTCATATTTTGTTATTTTAATAACACAAAAATAGACAATATTTTTCTTTAAAAGTAAAATTATTTATTTTAAATTTTAGATAATATGTCTTCTGAAGTAGCAAGTATCCAAGGAAAGCCAAATTCATCAAAAAATATTATTACATATTCTGTAATCTTAATAACATTTTTAGTTGCACTGTGGTTATCTTTTCAAAGCGATGGTCCTTCAAAAATGCCAAAGGTCGTCACTGATCAATTTACATTTACAGCATGGGTTAATGAGGGTGAAGATTATTTAAAGAAAAATTATAGATGGATTACCAAAATAATAGCCAGTTATATTAAAAATGTATATTACTTTGTTGAAGATTTCCTTATCGACTCACCTTGGCTATTAATTGCAGCATTAATATTTTTGCCTTGCTTAATTGCAGGTGGTTTAAGATTAGGATTGTACTCTTTATTTGTCATTTATTTTTGGGGTGCAACAGGAATGTGGGAACCATCTCTGCAAACGGTAGCATTGATGGGTTTATCGGTTTTACTATGTGTCGTAGTTGGAGTGACTCTAGGTGTGCTTTGTTCACAAAGTGACAGGTTTGAAAATTTTATGAAGCCTATTTTAGATACAATGCAAGTAATGCCTGCGTTTGTTTATCTTTTTCCAGCTCTTTTCTTTTTTGGAATTGGAGGAGCGCCAGCAATATTAGCCACTATGATTTACTCAATGCCTCCAATAATAAGATTAACAAATACTGGTATAAGACAAGTTTCAGCAGAAACAATTGAGTCTGCTACCTCATTTGGATCAAGTAAGTTACAACTACTATTTAAAATTAAAATTCCACTCTCGCTACCAAGTATAATGATGGGAATTAATCAGGTGATAATGATGGCTTTAGCACTTGTAGTTTTGGCATGTTTCATTGGAGCTGAAGGAATTGGTGGTCAAGTATGGCAAGCAATTAGAAGACTTGATGTTGGGTGGGCAATGGAAGGAGGACTTTGTATTCTTTTCATGGCAATAATGTTTGATAGATTTAGTATGTCATTTAGCAAAACAAAACAAATACTTCCATCGAATGTTCAAAAATTTTATTTACTCCCACAATCTTGGGAAAAATTTGCAATAGTAAGAATTATAGAAAAGCCTTTAGAATTTTTAGCTGGTTTAATTAATTTTGTTTGTACAAATTTAACAAAATTTATTGCGTATGTATTTGAATTTTGTGTTTCTTTAGCAAATAAAGAAACAGCAAGAGATATTGGTGAAATAATTTCTAGAAGATATTATATAATACCTTCTTTTTTACTTGTTCTGACTATTTCATTCGTTGACTCTTATATGGTAAGTATAGGATCATTTCCTGAAGAGTGGAGATTGTCAATTAGGCAGCCGATTTCTAGTAGTGTAGAATCTTTAACTGTTAATCCTAGTTTTATTGCATTTACAAAAGCTCTTAGGGGATTTGTATATCTTAAACTCTTAAGACCACTTGATATATTCTTAACTCATGTGCCATGGTGGTATACATTAGGGGTATTTGCAGCAATTGGATATTTTACTGTCGGTATTAGATTTGCAATTATTACAGCAATATTATTACTTTTCATTGGTGCTTGTGGGATATGGCCACAATCAATGATAACACTATCATCTGTTTTAGTGTCTGTAGCTTTATGCTTTATAATTGGAGTTCCTCTTGGAATAATTGCCTCTTATAATGAGAGATTTAGAAATGTTCAAAACGTGGTTTTGGATGCCATGCAGACTTTACCTTACTTCTGTTATTTAATTCCTGTTTTAATGTTTTTTGGAGGAGGAATAGTATCTGCAGTACTTGCAACAGTTATATACTCTATACCACCCATCATTCGATTAACATCTTTAGGTTTAACTCAAGTATCTGGGACTTACTCAGAGGTTTCACGTTCATTTGGTGGTACTTTATTACAAACTCTAAATAAAATTAAATTTCCATTAGCTATTCCAAGTTTAGTTATTGGATTTAATCAAACAGTAATTATGGCTTTCGCAATGCAGATTGTTACACCTTTAATTGGTGGAAAAGGATTAGGTTTGGAAGTATTTAATGGATTAGCAAGATCTGATACCGGTAGAGGGTTGGCAGCAGGTATAGGAATTGTATTATTAGCAATAATTATAGACAGAATTTCACTTGCTTGGACTAAAAAACAGAGAGAAGCTCTAGGTTTATAAGTCAAGTAAAAGCATCATTATTCACAGTTTACAAACTAGTAATTTTTGTTTTAGAATAAGACTTTAATTAATTAAAAGAGAGGAAATAAATGAGGTTATCAAAAACAATATCAGCTCTATTTTTATCTTTCGTAATTTTACTTGCTAGTCTTACTCAGGCAAATGCAAAAAGATTACATGCTGCTATTGCTGACTGGACAGGTGGAATAATCACTTGTGAAGTTGCAGTAGCAATTCTTGAACGAGAAATGGGCTATAAAATTAAACAAACAGTTTTCCCGTCTGGTACTGGATTATGGGAAGCAATTGCAGCTGGAGAACTTGATTTCGCTTGCGAGAGTTGGCCAAGTTATGCAGAGGCAGACGATGTAATGTTTAATGAAGATTTAATTTATGACGGCAAAGTAGTAAAGTCTTATAAAGGAGATGGAACAGTTGATCTTTTAGGAACTACTGGAATCATCGGTATGTCAGATTACTGGATACCTAGATATGCTGCAGAAGAAATGGGCATTAAAACTTGGAGAGACCTAAACAAACATAAAGCTAAATTTGCAACTATTGAAACCGGCGGTAAAGGAAGATTAATTGGATGTCCTGTAGCTGGTTGGAACTGTCATGACCAAAAAAGACTTGATCTTTTAGGAATTGATTTCCAAGCAGATGAGCTAGGTACTGAAGCGGCTGCAATTGCAGAAGCAAAAGCTGCTTACATGAGAAAAGAGCCGTTCTTGTTATACTTATGGTCACCACACTGGTTCTTTGGTGAGTTTGACATGGTAGGAGTTCAACTTCCTGAATACAAAACTTGTGAAGGAGACACATTTACTGAAGCAAACAACTGGAAAACTTGCGGTACAGATGGATGGCCAGCAACTGGTTGGGATAAAGATTACACTATGAATTATGGAAATCCTGACACATTTGCTAAACCAGAACATGCTAAAGCAAAAGCTTTTTTTGAAAGAATGAAATTAGAAAACTTAGACCAAGCTAAGATGCTTGTTGAAGTTGACATCAAAAAAAGAGACGTTAAAGAAGTTGTAAATGAGTGGTTAGACAACAATCCAGATAAATGGAAAAGTTGGTTACCTAACTAATAATTAAACTTCAAAAAAATAATTAAGGGCTTTGTGGAAACAGAGCCCTTTTTTTTTACATGCATATAATACATAGAGGAATTGTAAATAAGAGTTACAAAGAAAACTGCTTAGAGTCTTTTCGAGCATCATTTAAAAAAAGATTTGGGATTGAAACAGATATTCATTCAACCAAAGATAAAAAGTTTGTATGCTTTCATGATTTTACTTTAAAGAGAATTTTTAAAATAAGCAAAAGTATCAAAAATATTAATTATGAAGATCTAAAAAAAATTAAAAATAAAAACTTTCAAATACCACCATTAAAAGAGGTTCTAAAAATTTCAAAAAAAAAATTTCCTATCTTTATTGAAATAAAGCCATTATTTAATAAAGAACTTTTATCTAATTTGATTAAAGAAACTAGAAGTTTTAAAAAATGTACTTTTATCTCTTTTAAGCATGAAAATATCTATAATCTTCTTAAACTTAACTCAAAACTATCAGTAGGTTTATCATTTTCTAACAAATCCAGTGTAAAATCTATTTTGAAAAGTAGCCTAAGCAAAAAAATAAAATATCTAATATTAGATAAAAAGTTTTTAAATAATGAAAAAATACAAATGATTAATAAAGAGAAATATTATTACACGATTAAAAACAAAAAGGAATTTTTGAAATATGAAAAAGATAACAATCTTATATTTGAAAACTTATGATTTATATTTTTTAAGATATTCCAATCTTCCAAGTATTTCATCTCTATCTAAATAATATCCTTGAAGATGACGATGACCTGAATTTGGGTCAAAAGCAGTTCTGCCGTGTAAAACACGCCTATTATTAAAAGAAAATATGTCTCCAGGTCCTAATCTAAATTTAATCTGAAACTTATCATCGTGTAGAAGATTTCCAAATCTATGGTGGGCTTTATAAACTTTATCCATTTTATCTGGATGACAATCTAAAGCATCCATCGTTGCAACACTAAATCTAATATCATGAAAATCTTTATCTTTTGTTAAACTAATTGCGGGTGCATGATAGCTTCTGTGAGATTCTTGAGTATAATCTTTATCTCTAAATTTAAGAGGCACAGAAACCAGTGTCTCAAATATATCTTTTTCATTTTGTCTAAGGTAATCGGCTACAGCAAACCCATCGATTGCTGAAGAGTCTCCACCATTTGCATCATTTACTAAACAATGTAAAAACTGATAACCAGGTGGTAATTCAAACCAAGGTAAATCCATATGATTTCTTAAAGCATGCGCCGTGTATGCAGAATTATTTGGTTTTGGAATATTTATTACCTCAAAAGGGGTTTTAAAAAATGTTTCTCTGACATGGCTTATTCGATGAAGAATTTTAAAGCCTGATTTTTTTTCTGTTGGTGAGTTTTTAACTATGGCAATACCTTTATGATGTAATAGTTCAAGCCATTTTATTAAACCTTCATCAGAGTCAATTACTTCATCATGCTCAATGCATATACTTTCAAAATTATTTTTTAAGTTATTATCCCAAAGTTGATAAGGAGATATATATTTTTGTTTATTTTTGATTGTATAACAATTTTCTCTTAACCATTTTGGGTCATAATAACTTGTATGTTCTCCCTCACTCCACTCAATTTCTAATTTTCCATCGTCATTAAGGGAATATTTTTTAGGATTTATATCTTTAGAAACTTCTAAAATATTAAACATTCTATGTCGTGAATCTTTGTCATGCGCGGTTGGACAATTATCTCTTAGCCACATATAATTGAATTTACTCTCCTCCCCATCATTCCAAATAATTTGAAGGTAAGTGCTATTTTTTGAGATTTTAGAAATTGAATTCATGATAAATAATTATATAAAATGGTAAAAATTTCAATTCAATTAATGGTTGAAAGCTTTTTATTTATTTAATTGTAGATTTGCTTTGATGCATTAAAAGAATTAGACTTTTAAAAAATGTCAAAAATTGAAATCAATAATGTATATAAAATTTTTGGACCTAAACCATCCAGCGTTCTTAAAATGGTTCAAGAGGGTGCTACAAAAGAGGATGTTTTAGAGCAAACTGGGCACACAGTTGGATTAGATAATGTGTCATTAAAAATTGAGGAAGGAGAAACCTTTGTGTGCATGGGTTTATCTGGATCTGGTAAATCTACATTAATCAGACATTTAAATAGATTGATAGATCCTACTTCTGGGGAAATTTTAGTTGAAGGCAAGGATGTTACCACTCTCAATAAAGAGCAACTAATTGAATTTAGAAGGCAAAAAATGAGTATGGTATTTCAAAGGTTTGGCTTGTTCCCGCATAAGACAGTTTTACAAAACGTTGGTTACGGACTTGAAATGCAAGGTGTAGAAATTGAAAAAAGAAATGCTACTGCAATGGAGAAAATTGAGTCTGTAGGTTTATCTGGATTTGAAAATCAATATCCTGCCCAACTATCTGGTGGAATGCAGCAACGAGTAGGACTTGCAAGAGCTTTAGCCACTGATACTGACATCATGCTTATGGACGAAGCATTCTCAGCATTAGATCCATTAATAAGAAGTGACATGCAAAAACAATTGATAGATCTTCAAGCAGAATTAAAAAAAACTATAGTTTTTATTACTCATGATCTTGATGAGTCACTTAGATTAGGAGATCATATTGGAATTTTAAATGCAGGTAAACTTGTACAAGTGGGAACACCAGTGGAAATTATTATGAACCCAGCAGACGAATATGTTGAGGCATTTGTAAAAGATGTGAATAGGACCAAAGTTATTAAAGCAAAAATTATAATGAAACCTATTAACCAATCAGATGATATTGATAAATCAAACCTGATTAAAGTTGGAGAAGATCAATTTATCGAGGAATTTCTACCTCAAGTTGTTTGTAGTAATTCCAATTGCGAAGTTGTCGATAAACAAGGAAATGCAAAAGGTTATATATCTAATAAAGAATTACAAGAATCGCTGAGAAGCTCATAATTTATATTGTGCAGTTATGGAAAAAAACTTAAGCAAAATTGTTGATTTAGAAAAATATCCTATTCACGACTTACAATCTCACAAAATAAAAAAAATAATTGAAAAATGTAAAGCAGAATTAGAAAATGATAGTTGTTCAGTAATTCCAAACTTTATTTTACCAAATTCTTTAGCAGTTATGAGAAAAGAATTAGAGCAACAGCTAGATGAAGTTTACATGTCCAAGGAAAGTATTAATGCATATCTTTATGCAAAAGATGACCCCTCTCTTCCTAAGGATCATCCAAAAAGAATATTTATGAACAGATACAATGGATATCTAAACTCTGATTGTTTTGCAAAAGATTCGGAAATGAAATTTCTTTACGAAACAGAAGAATTACTTGAATTTGTATCTGCTTGTCTAGGAATTTCTCCAATTTATAGATGGGCTGATCCCTTAGCTTGTCATGCTTATAATGTAATGGAGCCTGATGGTATATTGCCTTGGCATTTTGATAGTTGTGAATTTACTTTAAGTCTTATGATACAAAAACCAGAGCATGGTGGGATATTTGAGTATTGTCCAAATATAAGAGAACCAGGAAATGAAAGATTTGATGAAGTAAAAAAAGTGTTAGATGGAGATCGTTCAAAAGTTAAACAACTTGAACTAAAACCTGGTGATTTACAAATATTTAAAGGACGATTTACTATGCATAGAGTAACCAAAATAATAGGAAAAACCTCACGTTACATGTGTATACCAGCATATGTATTAGATCCATGGAGAGTAAATACACCTGAACATTCTAAAGCAATTTATGGAAAGGTGTTGCCCATACATATAGAAAGAAATAAAGTTAGATCTGATGGTTTAACCGACTAAATTTATTAATGTCATACAATTTTAAAAGTAAAAAAATAATTATTTCTGCTGGTGCTACAGGAATTGGTTGGGCGACAGCAAAAGAGTGTCTTGAAAAAGGTGCAAAAGTATTTTTGTGTGACATAGATCTAAAATCAGTAAATAAATTAAAAAAACATCCATTAAATAATAAAAGATTGTTTAGTTTTCATTGCGATGCTTCAAATGAAAATGATGTGATTAATTTTTTTAAAGAAATTAAAAAAAAAACACAAAAAATTGATGCTCTAATTAATAATGTTGGAGTAGCAGGTCCAACTGGAACTATGGAAAAACTTAAGACAAAAGATTGGGAACAAACATTAAAAATAAATGTAATTAGTCATTTTATTTTTTCAAAATTAGCAATTCCGATGTTAAAAAAAAATAAAGGTGGATCTGTAGTTAATCTATCCTCTACAGCAGGTATATTTGGATTTCCATTAAGGTCTCCATACTCAGCAAGTAAATGGGCAGTTGTAGGGATGACAAAAACTTTAGCAATGGAATTAGGAAAGTTTAAAATTAGAGTAAATGCAATATGTCCAGGAACTGTCAAAGGAGACAGAATGGGTAGAGTAATCAGAGATAAAGCAAAATTTTTAAAAATTTCTAAGAAAGCTGTGGAAAGTGAATTTGTTTCTATGACTTCTCTTAATACTTGGGTTTACGAGAAAGATATTGGTAAAATGTGTTGCTATTTAATTTCTGATGAGTCTTCTAGAATTTCTGGTCAAGTAGTTGGTGTTGATGGTAACACTTTAAGAATGCATTAAGTTTTTATAAATTTTCAATAAATTCTAATAAGTGATTTTTTATTTGCTCAGGAGCCTCTATCAAAAAAGAGTGTTTTACCTTTGGTATTATAACCAATTTAGAAATTTCAGTCTCATTTGACATTCTTTCATTGTGAGAAGGTGTACAACCTCCGTCATTTTCTCCTGTCATAAATAAGCATGGCTTCTTAATTTCTTTTAACCATGAAATCATCTCAGTTTCTGCATAAATTTTAAATACATTGATAAAAACATCTTTGTCAGTATCTATAACTTGTTTTAATCTTCTTGATACAAGATCAGGATTTTTTTCAATGAAGTCATCTGTAAACCACCTCGTGGTTAAATTTTTTAAAGTTTGTTCAACACCTTTATTTTTTAAATCAGAAATAACATTCCACACTTTTTGTTTATCATCATCAGATCTTCCTGCCACCGTTGATAATAAACCTACTGAAATTACTCTGTCAGGAAATTTTCTTGCATAAGCAGGAGCAATCATACCTCCTAGAGAATGCCCCATAAAATGCGCTTTTTCTATACCTGTTCTTTCTCTAACTCTCTCAAGATCTAAAACAAGATCATCTAGATTAAAATCTTTATTACTTGCGGGTGATTTTCCATGGCCTCTTAAATCATAAGTTACAACTGTGAACTTATCTTTGAGTTTTGGAACTATGAACCTCCATGCATCCTCTGCTCCTCCTACTCCATGGGTAAAAAAAATTGCAGGTCCTGATCCTGTTACTGAATAATTACAATCTATGATACTCATAGATATTTATGCTACTTGTATGTTTGATTTTTTAAAGTATGGAATTACATTTTCACCAATTCTATGCATCGACTCTATTAAATCTTTTTGTGATTGGCCAAAACTTGAACTAAGAATAATCTCATCAACTCCAGCCTCGGCATAGACACTTAACTTATCAATCATCTCATTCAGAGGACAGATCAAAAGATTTTCTTTTAATTCATCTAAAGTTTGTTTTCTAGGCAAAGCTTCGATATTTCCTTCATTTACTTTACCAGGACCAGTAAACATATTATCAAACCGTTTGTAATATTCGTAAGCAAGTTTTGTTTTTTCTCTAGCTTCATTTTCATCTTTCGCTAAATAAGCCATACGTTGCATAGAAAGTTTTAGTAGTTTTCCCTCTTCTCCTAACTTTGCACAGCCTTCCTTAAACGCATTCACTCTACTTAATAAAAGATCTTTAGTACCTGACAATACTGTTGATTGAACATGAAATCCCCTTGATGCTGCATCTTTAATACTTTCTAAATTCATAGCAGCTATCATCATTTGTACAGGATTACTTATTGGTCGAGGCATAATAGTAATTGGTTCAAAATCATAGAATTTACCTTTATATGAAACTTCTTTATTTTTTAACAATAATTGTAAAACCTCGAGTGACTCTATAAATTTTTCTTTTGATTTTTCTATGGGAGTTCCTAATCTTTGCATCTCCCAAGCAAAAGCACCTCTTCCAACACCTAAAATTAATCTGCCATCAGTTAAAATATCTGCTGTTGTGACTTCACCAGCATATGTTCTCATATCGTGAAGAGGTAAAACAACTATTCCAGTTGTGATTTTAATATTTTTTGTGATAGATGCAATTTTTACAGCCATCTGCAAAGGGGATGGCATCATAAGTAAATTTATTAAATGATGTTCAGGAATTGATACTGTTGCATAACCAAGTTTCTCTGCAACAACACATTCTTCCAACATATTTTTAAAATGTTGTTTCGAACCAACATTTGTATCTGGCATGTAGCTCGTTAAGAAGTGGTTAAAGTCCATATATTTAATTTACCATTTTAATTTTTTTTAAGATATCTATTTTCTAATTTTATTCTCATATTTTTTTCTAAATAGTTGTAAATTGACTAAATACTCATCTCTTATATTTGAAAGTCGATTAATTGATTTTCCTTTAGCTTGTTTTTTTGTACCTGAAATCAGCCTTTCTGAGAGTTTTTTTGACAATTTTGGCGCTTTAAGCTTAGTCCATGGAAGTTTTAGTGCTGGCCCAAATTGTTCTAACATATGCTTCATTCCATCCTTTCCCCCTGCTAAATGGAAAGTTAAAAATGTTCCCATTAAAGAGTATCTTAGACCAGGACCATCCTCTATGGCTCTATCTAAATCCTCAGTTGTAGCGTATCCTTCATTAATAATATGTAACGCCTCTCTCCATAAAGCTTCTTGAAGTCTATCAGATAAATAACCAGGTAATTCTTTTTTTAGAAGTATCGGATTCATTGAAATTGACTTATAAAATTTATTTGCATTTTTTAAAGATTTCTCACTAGTTTTTTTACTAGGAACTATTTCTACCAAAGGTAACAAATATACAGGATTGAATGGATGGCCAATAATACCTCTCTGAATATTTTTACATTTTGAAAAAATCTTTGATGGCAACAATCCTGAAGAACTTGATGAAATTAAAACATTTTTTTTGCAACTTTTAGAAATTTCCCTTATTAAAACAGTTTTTAAATTATAATTTTCTGGTGCACATTCTTGAATAAAATCAGCATCTTTAACTGCTTCTTCTAAAGATAGGAAAAATTTTAAATTATTTAAATTTATTTTTTTTTTGTTAAAAAGTTTTTTTACATATGGAAGTGCTCTTTTGATTTCGTTAATTAAAATTTTTTTTTGTTTAAGATTTTTATCATAAGCATAAACGATTTTATTATGTGCTAGAAATCTTATAATCCAACCTATTCCGATTACACCTGTCCCAACTACAGCAACTTTTTTAATATTTAACATTACTTGTGTTTAACAAGCTTAAGTTTTGTCCTAGTTTCCTCTGCTGTCATTATTGATGCTCCAAGATCTGTAACTATCCTTATTGCTTTCTCTACTAATTGAGCATTTGTTGCTAGTTTGCCTTTTGATAAATATAAGTTATCCTCCAAACCTACTCTTGGGTTTCCTCCCATTACAACTGTTTGAGCTACAAATGGCATTTCGTTTTTTGAAATTGCAAAACCTGACCACACTCCTTCTTTAGGCATTATGTCTTTCATGGCTTGCATTGCTAATGGGGTAGCAGGAGCTCCCCAAGGAATACCTAAACACATTTGAAACATTGGTGGATCATCAAGTAAACCTTCTTTGTACAATTGCGATCCAAACCACATATTTCCTAAATCAAATGCCTCTATTTCTGGTTTAACTTTAATTTCTTGTAATTTTTTTGCAGCCTTTCTCAAATCATTTGGTGTATTAACTGTAATTACAGAACCGTCTCCAAAATTTAATGTACCAGCATCTAAAGTACAAATTTCGGGTAAAAATTGTTCTGCATTAGCTATTCTTTCCATTACATTTGCCATATCAGTCATTGGACCAAACTCTAGTGGATTTTTACCTTGACCAATGTCTAAATCTCCACCCATCCCAGTTGTTAAATTTAAAATGACATCTGTTTCGCTTGATCTAATTCTATCTACTACTTCTTTATATAATTCCAGTCTTCTGCTTGGCGTACCGTCCTCTTCTCTTACATGAATATGAGCTATTGCAGCTCCTGCCTTTGCTGCTTCTATTGCGGATTTAGCTATTTGCTCAGGAGTTTTTGGTAAATCAGGATGTTTGCTTGCAGTATCTCCAGACCCAGTAACTGCGCATGAGATAAAAACGTTATTGTTCATAATTTATTTTTCAACTATATTTTAAATTCATACAAATGGAAATATCTGAATTACAGAAAGAATTAGCTGCTACTTTTAGATGGACAGCAAGACTAAATATGCACGAGGGTGTTGCAAACCATTTTAGTGCATGCGTCCCTGACTCCTCTGATTTTTACGTAAATAAGGCAGGCATTCATTTTAGTAATATGAAGGCAAGTGATTTAATCTTGGTAACTAAAGAAAATAAGGAAGAACTAAAAAATAAACCAGACATAATTGATCCAACAGCTCTATATATACATAGCGCGATACATGAAAAAGCACCACATGCAAGATGCATTTTTCATGTTCACTCAAAATATGCAACCGCCCTCTCCACTCTTAAAGATCCTGTTATGAAACCTATCGATCAAAATACAATGATGTTTTACAATAGAGTATCTGCATTCAAAGAATTTGGAGGTCTAGGACTAGAAGAAGAGTCTATTAAGATGGCAAATGCTTTAGGAAACAAACAACACATGTTACTTGCAAATCATGGAATTTTAACCACAGGAAGAACAGTGGCTGAAGGTTTTAACTCTCTTTATTATTTTGAGAGAGCAGCAGAAACATATCTTACAGCTCTATCAACAAACCAGGAACTTAATGTTGTAAGCCATGAAATTGCAGAAAAAACTGCAGAGGAACATGAAAATTTTCCCACAGATTTCGCAAATTTATTTTTATCTCAAATAAGGATCATTTTAGATAAAGAAGAGCCAGATTATAAAAATTAAGATGGACTTAGATAAATTAAAAGTAAGAAGAAGTTTTATATTTACACCGGGGCTTCACCCTGAAATGTTTCCAAAAGCGATTGCATCAGGTGCTGATATGGTTTGTATTGAATTAGAAGATGGGATAGCAATAAATGACAAAGAACAAGCACGAAAAAATACTATAGAAGCTCTTAAAACGCTCGAAGTTAAAAATGATGTAGAACTGGTTGTGAGGTTTAATAATCAAAGAACTAAATTTGGTCTTTTAGATCTAGAAGCTTTTATCTCAAGCAAAGTAAATCTAAAGGCTATTATGTTACCAAAAGTTAAAACACCAGATGAAATAACATTTATAGACGATCTACTTACAGACTGTAATTTAGATACCGATCTTCATGTTATTATGGAAACAAATGAAGCTTTAGAAAATATTTATAATATTGCTCATGCTAGCAAGAGAATAGTAGCTTTGTATTTTGGTGGAGTTGATATGGCAGCAGAACTTAGAGTTGAAAATAAATGGGAAAATCTAGTTCATGCAAGATCAAAGTTGGTTCATGCAGGAGCTAGTGTCGGTGTAGATGTTATAGATGTGCCTTATTTAGATTTAGAAAACATGGATGGAATGAGAAAAGAAGCCGAACAAGTTAGAAATCTTGGATTTACTGGAAAAGGCTCTATTCATCCAAAACAAATTCAAATTTTAAATGAGGTATTTACACCTCCAAAAGATGAAATTACTAAGGCAAAAAAAATATTAGAGGAATTTAATAACTCAAATACAGGTTTAGTAGTTATAGATGGAAAACTAATTGAAAAACCTGTCCTAAGAGAAATGAAAAGAAAAATACTAATAGCTGATAAAATTAATAAAAGTTAAAAATGTCATATCATCTTGCAACCAGAAAAATAATCAAAGAGTGGACAGATTATAATGAACATATGAATATGGCTTATTATATCTTAATCTTTGATCAAGCATGGGAAACAATGCTTAATAAATTTCAAATGGGTGGCGAAAATGCAAAATCAAATCTGAGAAGCACTATGGTTGTTGAAACCAGAACCACTTACGATAATGAAGTTAAAGAAAATCAAGAAGTAGAGGTATATTGCACACATTTTGATCATGACAAAAAAAGATTACATTTAAAATGCGAGATGTATGAAAAGGAGACTAAAACTCTTGCTGCCACTATGGAGAGTTTATCCCTTTATATTGACTTGGGAAAAAGAAAGGTTACTGAATTCGAGGAAGATAAGCTAAAAATAATGGGTGAATTTATTAATGAAAATAAACCAAGTTTTAAGTCTGAAAATTTAGAATTATCTGGTAGGTTAAAAAAATAAACAATGGAAATTAAATTAATATCAGGGGCATTAGGTGCAGAAGTAAATGGCATCGATTTAAAAGATAGCACTTTAGAAAATTGGAAGAAGATAAATAATCTATTATTAGAACACAAAGCTCTTTTCTTTAGAGATCAAGATATTACATCGGAAGAACAGATTAATTTAGCAAAACATTTTGGTCCATTAGAAAGACACATTTATGTTAAAGGAAGAAAAGATTATCCTGAAATATTAAGAATAATCAAAGCTCCGGAAGAAAAGAGACAATGGGGTGAAACTTGGCATACTGATGTAAGCTATAATCCTAAACCAACAAAAGTAATTATCTTAAGATCAATTAAAGTTCCACCAGTTGGTGGAGATACAATGTTTTCTAATATGGAAATCGCTTACGATACATTAAGCGACAAAATTAAAGATAAGGTTAATGATAAGAGAGCCATTCATAGCTCTTTAGGAGCAGCAGCATTTGTTGATGCATATAAGGAAATGGAAGGTAATGGTAATCTAGATGAATATTCAAATTCCCATCCAGTAGTTAGAACTCATCCTGAAACAGGAAAAAAAATTTTGTATGTAAATTCAATGTATACAAAAAGAATTTTAGATTTAGATGAAAATGAAAGTTCAGATATTTTAAATGAAATATTTTTACATCAAGAAAGACTTGATTTTACATGCAGGTTTAAATGGACTGAAAATGCTGTAGCAATTTGGGACAATAGAAGCACCCTTCACCAAGGTTTGACTGATTTTTTTCCTGGCAGAGGATTGGGCCATGAAAGAGTTATGGACAGGATTGCAGTCGAGGGTGATCATCCAAACTAAATGCAAGCTTTCGATTATCTCATAGTTGGTGCTGGTTCAGCTGGATGTGTAGTAGCTAACAGATTATCTGAGAATGCTAAAAATTCTGTAGCTATTTTTGAGGCAGGTGGATCAAGTGATATTTGGAAGGTTAAAATGCCATTAGCTCTTCTATATACAATGCATGACCCCAAATATAATTGGAAATATTATTCAGAACCTGAACCATATTTAAACAATAGACGTGTTTTTTGCCCTAGAGGAAAAATGATTGGAGGATGCTCATCTCACAATGGGATGGTTTTTGTAAGAGGTAATAGAGATGACTACACCAGATGGGAAAATTTTGGTTTAGATAACTGGTCTTATGATAAAGTTCTTCCTTATTTTAAGAAGATTGAAACTTGGTCTGAAGGTGAAAATCAATACAGAGGTTCATTGGGACCCCTTCCAGTAAATTTATCTAAAAATTCAAATCCATTATTTAAAGCATTTATTGATGCTGCAGCTGAAGCAGGTCACAAAACAAATATAGATATGAATGGTGAGGAACAAGAAGGTTTTGGCATGTTTGATACTACAATGCATCAAGGCGAGAGAGCTGGAGTTGCCAAGTATTATTTAAACCCTGTTAAAAATAGAAAAAATTTAAATATTTTAAAAAACTCATTTGTAGAAAAAATACTATTTGAGGGAAAAAAAGCAGTTGGTCTTCAAGTAAAAATAAATAACAAGGTTGAAAAGATTTATGCAAATAAGGAAGTCATTTTGAGTGGAGGATCTATAAATTCTCCACAATTATTAATGTTATCTGGTATAGGCGACGAAAACCATCTTAGAGATAATGGTATTGAAGTTATTTATCACTCAAAGGGTGTTGGAAAAAATTTACAAGATCATCTTGAAACTTATATACAACAAAAATGTAAAACTCCTAATACACTTTACACATACACAAAATTAATACCTAAAATTTTAGCAGGTATGCAATGGTTTATGTTTAAATCTGGACCCTGCTCAAAATCATTTTTAGAGGCTGGTGGTTTTGCAAAGTCATCGCCTGATAGAAAAGTTGCTAATATTCAATTTCATTTTTTTCCATCATTTGTGATAAATCATGGCCTAGAAGAACCTGACACACATGGTTATCAATTACATGCAAGTCCAAATCATCCAAAAAGTAGAGGTGAAATAACACTAAATTCCTCAGATCCATACGATTATCCTAAAATTTTATTTAACTATTTAAAAGAAGAAGAGGATCTTAAACAAACAAGAGAGTGTATTCATGTTGCAAGAAAAATTCTATCTCAGCCAGCTTTAGCAGAGCATGCTGGTGATGAAGTTGGGCCAGGTTTTGATGCACAGTCAGATGATGAATTAAATGAATATATTAAATCTAAAGCAGACACTGCGTATCATCCTTGTGGAACATGCAAAATGGGAGTTGATGATATGGCAGTAGTAGACCAGGATTTGAAGGTAAATGGAATTGGAAATTTAAGAGTGATTGATGCATCAGTGATACCTGAAATACCAAGTGCAAACCTAAATGCTCCTACACTTATGATTGCCGAAAAAGGCTCAGAGGCAATTTTAAATAATTAATATTATTATCATTACTGATTTGATAAGGTGTCTCATGGATACAAACCAAAATACCAGAGGTATTTTTTTTATAATGACTGGTATGGCCTTTTTTTCAATACAAGACTCTTTAATTAAATTTATTTTTGAGGATATTGCCTTATTCGAGCTTTATTTTGGAAGAACCCTTATACAATCAGTATTTTTGTTATCCTTTGTTTTAATAACTAAAAAAACAATATCTTTAAAAACACATTACCCATTATTAACATTAATAAGAGTTATATGTTTTTTCTTTGGTTTTAGTTTTTTTTATATTTCGCTGACTTTTATGACACTTGCTATGACAAGCGCACTATTTTTCTCCTGCCCGTTCTTTATGTCTATGTTTGCTAAATTTTTCTTAAAAGAAAAAATTGGAATTAGAAGATGGAGTGCAATTGTAGTTGGGTTTGTTGGAGTATTGATTGTTTTAAATCCATCTTTGGATGATTTTAATTTCTTTAAATTAGCACCTGTAGCATGTGCCCTTTGCTATTCAATCTCGATGACAATAACAAAATATACATCTGATAAAGATAGTATTTATACCCAAATGACTTGGCTTTATATTTTTGCATTATTTGCAAGTTTGGTAATATTTTTTGTTAGCGGCGATGGAAAATTTAACACTTTTACAGATCCAACTTTACAATTTATTGTGAGAGAATGGTTTACAAATCCATCTGATGCTTGGCCTTATGTTTTAATAATGGGGATAGTTGCATCGATTTCGTTTTTTTGTGTATTTACTGCTTATAGTATTGCCTCACCATCAGTTGTTTCATTATTTGAGTATTCATACATAGTGTTTGCTATGGTAGCTGGTTATATATTATTTGAAACAATACCAGTACCAAGAACTTTTCTAGGTGCAGCAATAATTATTGGTGCTGGCGTGTATATTTATTTTAGAGAAAAAGTCCGAGGACAAATGATTGCCACAGATACACCAGCGAATAGATGATAAGAAAAAATTATATTCCAACAATAAATATAAATCCTATTCTAAAAAATAATTTCAATTCAAAAGCAACATTAAAAATTACAAGGGAAATTGAAAAAGCTTGTGTTGAGGTTGGTTTTTTTCAAATAGTCGGTCATGGAATAAAATTAAAAAAAATAAATAAAGTATGCAAAATCGGAGAAAATTTTTTTAAATCAAATAAGTACAATAAATTTAAATTGGCTCCAAAGAAATGGAATAAAAAGAGTAAAAATATTTATCGAGGATATTTTCCAAATGATGTTAATGGAAAAGAAGGATTAGACTTAGGTGACTTAAAAGTAACAAAGGATTTTTCAAAAAAAACTAGAAATCAATACATCGAGCATTTAAGTATAGAGAGGTCATTTAATAAGCAATCTATTGCAAAACTAGCAGATTATTTTGAAAATTTATTTAATTTAAGCGAAACTCTTTTTAAAAGTATTATAAAACTTTATAAAAAAGACCCCAATTTATCTAAAAAAGCCTTTTCGAGATTAAAAACACTTAGCACTTTAAGATTTAATTATTACCCAAATCAATCTAAACCAGTTGAAATATCAAAACAAGATGGGGTCGCACTTGGATGCGAAACACATGTTGATAGTGGTGTTTTCACAGTTTTATATCAAAATAAAAAAGGAGGTCTTCAAGTTCAAAACCGAAAAACAAAAAAATGGCATAATGTTCCTTTCAATAAAAATGCCTTGGTAGTGAATACAGGTAGAGCGCTAGAATATTTAAGCAAAGGTAAGTTTAAAGCAACAAATCATAGGGTATTGTGGAATAAGCAAAAAAGGCTCTCTATTCCTTTCTTTTTTGAGCCTTCTTATGACTTTAAAATGAATCTTTCCTTTTTAAACAAGCGAAGATTTAGTAACGGTGGCATCAGATATGATAAATTTCTAAATAAGTCTTTAAAAAAATTCGTTGAATATCAAAGATAAGAATAATAATATTGTTATATAAAGCGATACATAACTCGTCGTAAAATCTTATACGAAAGTGGGATCGGTCGTCTTTAAATTAGTTTTTAAAGGAGGCTTTAATGAAGTTTGGTTATTTTTGTAATACCACAAATTGGACTCACAAACCATATCACCAACTATTAGATGAGACTAAAGAAATCACAGAATTTTGTGATCAAAATAATTGGAATTCAATATGGTTTACAGAACATCATTTTAATCATGAGGGAATGGAGTCGTGTACTAATCCCTTAATGTTAGGAGCAGATGCTGCGGCAAGAACAAAAAATATAAGAATAGGACAAGCTGCAAACGTAATTACTTTTCATAACCCAATTAGATTGGCAGAGGATATCGCTACACTTGATCAACTTTCTAAAGGAAGAGTAGAAGTTGGGGTTGCCAGAGGAGTTTATGGTCGAGAAGCAATAAATCTAAATAAAGAAGCAGATTTAAAAGATCAGGCAAAAAACTTTAGATTGTTCGCAGAGACATTAGAAATTTTAAAAAAAGCTTGGTCAGAAAAATTTTTTAATCACGAAGGAGAATTTTATACTTATCCATCACCTAACTATGTATGGCAACACGATATGAGTCCACCTAGTGAAGAGTTTATGAATATGGAAGATAGCACTATGAAAAAAATTAGTGTTCTGCCTAAGCCATATCAAAATCCACATCCTCCGATACATCAAGTTGTTGATGGCATAAGATCTATTGAGTGGGCTGCAGAAAATAATATTAACGTAATTATGTGGATACCTACTGTAAAAGCACTCAAAATAAGATTTGAAGCATACAAAAATAAAAGATCAGAAGTTACAAAAAAAAATGTTCCTTTGGGAGAAGGAGTAACTCTTGTTAGAGATATGTTTGTTGCAGATACAATGGAAGAAGCTAAAGAGAAAGCTGGCGAACATATGGTAAATTACATGAGATGGGTTTGTCATTGGAGAGGTCTAGGAAATCATATGGATCCGGGTGAAGAACTTCCACAAACAGACGGGAAACTAGATCTTCTTAACTATGAGTTTTTACACAAGAGAAATATGTTATTTGGTACTCCAGAATACGTTGCAGATAAGATAAAAGAACTTCAATCAGAGCTAAATCTTCAAAATCTTCAAGTATGGTCTAACTTTCCGGGTGTTAAACATGAAGATTGTATGAAAAGTATTAAATTATTCACTGAAAAAGTAATGCCTAATTTTAAAGATGATCTAGATACTGAAGTTAAAAAAGTATCGTGATTAAGTCCAAGAATACCTTGACCGGTGGTCAAGCTGCAGTGAAATCCCTAAAAAAGGAAAAAGTTAAACATGTCTTTGGTTTAATTGGTTCTGCTACAATGGAAATGTTTGATGCGTTGTATCATGAAAAAAAAATTAATTTTATAGGTGTAAGAGACGAAAGAACAGGAACACACATGGCCGATGGCTATGCAAGAGCTTCCAATCAACCAGGAGTAATTATTGCAGGACAAAACGGTCCAGGGGCTACTAATCTAGTTACAGGAATTGCTCAAGCAAAAGCAGCATTTTCGCCTGTTGTATCTATTGCGGGTTTATATTCTACCAAGGATAAAATGGAAGATGCATTTCAAGGGCTTGATCAACAGTCACTATTTAATCCAATAACCAAAAAGACTTGGACTGTAAAAAAGACAAGTCATATTCCAAAAGCTATCAGTGATGCATTCAATCTTGCAATGTCACCAAGGAGAGGTCCGGTTTGTATAAACTTACCAAGAAATGTACTTTCAAATACATCAAAATTTAAAATCAATGAAAATAAAAAGTCTTTTAAAAGTGAAAGTAATTTAAGAAGCAAAAAAGATTTAATTCAGAAAACAACGAAACTTATTCTTAATTCTAAGAAAACTGTAATTGTTGCTGGTGGAGGTATAAAATATAATTCAAAATTTAAATCTGTAACTGATCTTGCTGAATTTTTAAACGTTCCAATAGTAACAGCTGCTGGACACGGAGATGCAATACCATTTAGCCATAAACTAAATGCTGGACAAATGGGTCCAAGAGGAAATTTAGTTGCCACAAGACTAGTTAAAGAGGCGGAACTAATTATTGCGTTAGGAACAAGACTTGGTTTTAATTCTACTTTCTATTCTTATGACAACATAAATAAAAAAGCTAAAATTATTCAAGTTGAACTAGAAAAAAAAATGTTAGGAAGATATTTTCCTATAAGTATTGGTATTCATGGCGATGCTGCAAATGTGGCAAATCAAATATTGAATGATTTAAAAAAACAAAAGAAAATTTTAAGTTATAAAGAATGGACAAATAATTTTTTATTAGAAAGATCAAAGTTTTTAATAAATAGGGATAAAATAAAATCTAAAAATTATCCAATACAACCAAATGGACTATTCAAAGAGTTAAGAAAAGTTCTTCCTAAAAATTCAGCTATTACACTTGATGCTGGCACACTTTGCCTTCAAGCTACTGATGCTTTAGAGTATTACAATCCTCCTTCTCTTTTTACTCCTTTAGATTTTGGATTAGTGGGTTTTTCATTTGCTTGTGGTTTAGGCATTAAGGTTGCAAAACCTAATAAAACTGTAGTTAGTTTAATGGGCGATGGCGGATTTGGCATGACTATTTCAGAATTAAGCACTGCCGTAGAGCATGGGATAAATACAATTACAATAGTTATGAATAATAAAAGTTGGGGTGCCGAAAAGGCTTACCAAAAAGATTTTTATGGTGAAAGGTATTTGGGCGCAGATATTCAAAGTCCTCCTTTTGATGAGGTTGCTAAACTTTACGGTGCAAAAGGAATTAAAGTGAAAAAATTATCAGAGGTAAATCAAGCAGTTAAAAGTGCACTTAAAGCAAACAAACCAGTTGTTATAGATGTTGATGTAGATCCAAAAGCATTATACAGTTTTAGAAGAGATAGCTTTACACATCGAATTAAAAAATGAAATTAGAATTAAGAAAATTTAATAAATTTGTAGATAAAACTTTTATTGAGGGTGGAAAAGAAGCTAAAGATCCAGTTTTAATGGTTTCTGTAGCAGCAGTTTTTAAAAATCCTTGGGACGGAAAAGGTTTTGTAGAAGATTTAAAACCCATAATTTTAGATCTAGCTCCAAAACTTGGAGATTTACTTGTCCCAGAATTAATTAAAGAAATAGGTTCTCCTGATAAAATATTAGCTTATGGAAAAGCCGGTGTAGTTGGATTAAATGGAGAAATTGAGCATGCATCTGCTTTCATTCACACTTTGAGATTTGGTAATAAATTTAGAGATGCGGTCGGTGGTACTTCTTACCTAAGTTTTACAAACACAAGGGGTCCTGCCGGATCAAAAATATCAATCCCGATGATGCATAAAACTGACTCAGGCTTAAGACCTTATTATTTAACACATGAGTTTACAATACATGATGCTCCATTTGATGACGAAATTGTAATTGCTATTGGAGGTGCGTCAACTGGAAGAGCACATGCAAGAACAGGTGATAGGTACCAAGACATGAAGGAAATGGGCATTGAACCAAAGTAATGATCAATGCAACAGACTCTAAAGGTACATTTTATATATTAAATAAAAAAGATAGAACTCCAATCATATTTATACACGGCGTGGGACTTGATCACTCTATATGGGATCCGCAGATAAATGAATTTGATAATACTGTTTTAATTTATGATATTCTAGGTCATGGCAAAACACCTTTAAACAAAAATGATTTAAGTTTTGATGACTTTTCGGATCAAATAATAAACTTAATTGATGAATTAAAATTTAACAAAGTTCACTTAGTTGGTTTTTCTATAGGTTCATTAATTGCAAGAAATTTTGCCACAAGGTTTAATAATAGATTGGCCTCTCTTACACTTTTATGCTCTATATTTAATCGATCTGATAAAGAGCAGAAGATAGTAAATGATAGATTTGAACAAACCAAAAAAGATCATAAACTTACTAAAGACGCTCTTAAAAGATGGTTTACAGAAGATTTTTTAAATAAAAATCCAGATATCTCAAATAAAATTTTCACTATTCTTGAAAACAATAATATGAATAATTTTATAAAGATCTATTCCTTATTTGTGAAACATCAAGACAATGAAAAATTTGAAAACATTGATACTAAAACTTTGGTTATAACGGGTGAAGGTGATGTAGGATCAACTCCAGAAATGTCAATTAATTTAGGCAAAAAAATTAAAAATTCTGTTGTAAAAATTATTCCTAAAGGAAAACATCTCTGTAGTATTGAATGCTCAGATGATGTAAATAATACAATAAAAGACCATATACAAAATGCCTGAATTAAAAAAATATAAAATGTTTATTGGAGGAGAATGGGTTGAGTCTGATACTAAAAAAACTTTTGAAACATTAAACCCAGAAGACAATAAACCTTGGGCTGTTGTTCCAGAAGCAAGTGCTAATGATGTGGATAAAGCAGTTAAAGCTGCTCAAAAAGCTTTTGAAGGGGATTGGCCAAAAATATTGCCAAGAGAAAGAGCTAAATTTTTAAGAGCTATTGGAAACAAACTTAGAGAAAATGCAGAATTACTTGGTAAGATTGAAACAATTGATACTGGAAAACTATTTAGAGAAACCAACAAACAAGCAAACTATATCGCAGAGTATTATGACTATTACGCTGGTATGGCTGATAAAGTTGAAGGTACTGTTCTTCCAATAGATAAACCAAACATTCAAGCCATAACCTCAAGAATACCTATAGGTGTTATTGCTGCAATTGTGCCATGGAACTCCCAAATGTTTTTAACAGCAACAAAACTTGCTCCTGCTCTAGCTATGGGAAATACAGTTGTAATTAAATCCTCTGAACTTGCCCCTGCTGTGATGTTTGAATTTGCAAAACTTATAGAGGAAACTGGTATTCCAAAAGGAGTAGTGAATGTGATTACAGGATTTGGAGATCCATGTGGTAAAGCTTTAACCACGCATAATTTAGTTGAGAAAGTTGCTTTTACAGGAGGACCTGAAACTGC
The DNA here is from genome assembly GCA_902549785.1 of uncultured Pelagibacteraceae bacterium. The sequence continues at coordinate 28,564 of CACCWT010000001.1, read as the reverse complement.
AAGACATATTATAAGAAATTCTGCAGAAAACTTGTCTGAGGTTAGTTTAGAATTAGGTGGAAAAAGCCCGGTTGCAGTATTTGATGATGCGCATCAAGAAAATGCTATCAATGGTATTACTGCAGGTATTTTTGGTGCTAGTGGACAAAGTTGTATTGCAGGTTCTAGGCTATATTTACAAAAAGGAATTTATGATGAGTTTCTTGATAAACTCATAAAAAGAGCTGAAAGAATAAAAATAGGTGCACCTATGGATCCTGAGACTGAAATGGGTCCCTTAAGTAACTTTAAACAACTTGAAATTATTGAAAAAAACATAAAAAAAACAATTGAACAAGGTGGAAAAGTTAGATGTGGAGGAAAAAGACATCCTTTTTCTAATGAAGGATATTATTTTCCTCCAACTATAATTGAATGCGATAATCATAACCTGCCAACTGCTGAAAACGAATTATTTGGTCCAGTTTTGTCTGTCATGAAATTTGATAATGAAAAAGAAGTAATAGAAAAAATGAATGATAATCAATATGGACTATCTTCAGGAGTTTATACTAGCGACTTTGCTAGAGGTTTAAGAGTATCGAATGCAATTAGAGCTGGAATAACGTTTGTTAACACTTACAGATTAATTTCACCATCAGCACCTTTTGGTGGAATTAAAGATAGTGGATATGGAAAGGAAGCGGGAATGGATTCAATTAAAGATTATACTAGAGTAAAAACTACATGGTATTACACTTCTGATGAACCAACTTTAGATCCTTTCTCTATAAGATAATATTTGTCGACAAAGCACACATTACTTATTTTATTTGTAGTTTTTCTATTGGGAAGTGCTTATCCAACGGGGAAACTTGGATTAAATGACTCAATTCCTCCAATTCTTTTTGGCGCTTTAAGAATGGCTGTTGTATTTATTTGTTTAGTTCCTTTCTTTAAATTTTATATTCCTGAAAAAAAATTTATTGTTCCTTTAATAGGATTTTCCATCTGTTTTGGTGTTGCGGTGAATATGTTTTTATATTTATCTATTAATGCCTCAAGTATACTAGCACCAATAACAATAGGTGCTCAGCTTTCAATTCCGTTTGGAATAATATTAAGTTCAATATTTTTAAATGAAAAAATAAGTTACAAGAAATGGCTACTTATTATGACATCATTTTTTGGAATTGTTATACTTGCTTTTGATCCAAAAGTTGTTGATGAAATTATAGGATCACTACTAATTTGTGGAATGGCCTTTTTTTATGGGCTATCACAAGTCTTTTCAAGATATTTAAAAGATTTAGATATTAAATATACAAATACAATAATGAGTTTCACAGGATTTTTAATTTTAATTATATTATCATCTGTATTTGAAGGTAATGCTATTCAAACTATAACAAATATTAGTTTAGAGAGTTGGTTTACAGTTCTGTATGCTGGAGCAATTATTTCCTTACTTGGACATTTAATGATGTTTTATTTATATAAATTTTATCCTCTTGATATGGTTTTACCTTTCTATGCTTTATTTCCTGTGTTTGGTTTATTGCTCACTTTTTTCATTTTCGGTGAGATTCCATCATTCATCACAATAATTGGTGGAATAATTGTTATAACTTCTGTGTTTTTTGCACAAAAAATGAGATAATTTTCTCATTGAAAATTAAAACTAATAGGATTTAATTTTAATTATATAAATTGTTAACAATTAGAGGGAATATATGAAAAAACTAGTATTGGCGATGTTTGTATTTGTTTCTTGCTTTGCATCAAAAGCATATTCAGATGGACATGGCATTAAAATGGGAATTATTTTAGGATTTACAGGTCCTATTGAATCCCTAACTCCAGCAATGGCTGCTTCAGCTGAGCTTGCTTTCAAAGAAGCTTCAGACTCAGGCTCGCTACTTGGTGGAAAGAAAATTTCTGTTGAAAGAGCAGACTCAACTTGTGTTGACTCAGCTGCTGCAACAGCTGCTGCTGAAGGCTTAATATCTGGCGGTGTAGTAGCGATTATGGGTGCTGATTGTTCTGGTGTAACTGGGGCTATAGCAACTAACGTTGCTGTTCCAAATGGTGTTGTTATGATTTCACCATCAGCTACTTCTCCAGGATTAACTGATCTTAAAGATAATGGATATTTCTTTAGAACTGCTCCATCTGACGCAAGAGGTGGTCAAGTATTAGCCGATATAACTAAAGATAGAAAAGTTAAAAGTATTGCAGTTACACATACAAATAACGACTACGGAAAAGGTTTAGCAGATGTATATGTTGCAGCTGTTAAAGCTCATGGAATAAACGTAACTGTTGTAACAGCTCATGAAGAAGGTAAAGGTGACTACGGTGCAGAAGTTGCTACATTAGCAGCTGCAGGTGGAGATGCTTTAGCTGTATTAGGTTACTTAGACCAAGCTGGTGGAAGTATCATAGATGGTTCATTAGATTCAGGTGCATTTGATGTGTTTGTGTTATCTGATGGTATGATCGGTGACTCTTTAACAGACAGATTTGGTAATGATTTAAATAAATCTTTTGGATCACTCCCAGGATCAATGGGTAAAGGTGCAACAATATTCAAAGATGTTGCTGGTGCTGCAGGAATTGATTCTTCGGGTCCTTACACTTCAGAATCTTACGATGCTGCGGCTTTGATAGTATTAGCTATGCAAGCTGGTGGCAAAGCTGACAGAGCAACTGTACAAGCAAATGTAATGTCTGTTGCGAATGCTCCAGGAGAAAAAATTTATCCTGGTGAATTGAAAAAAGCTTTGGATTTATTAGCTAGTGGAAAAGCAGTAAATTATGAAGGAGCATCAAGTGTAGAACTTACAGATGTTGGAGAAGCGTCTGGTGCCTTTATTGAGAAAGAAATTAAAGGTGGTAAGTTTAAAGACAAAAAACAAAGATAATACTTAATAATTTAACTCCAGCGGTGAAAATCGCTGGAGTTTTTTTTTATCCTAAAATATTGATTAATACAAATATACTAAGTGCGGACATAAATAAAATTATTAGTATATTTATAATTTTCCAAACTTTATTGCTATTCAAGTAATTAGATAAAAACTTAGATAAGTATCCCAATGTGAAAAAAAATATAATTGAGGAAAGAGTTGCACCAAACCCAAATAATAGTTTTTGATTAATTAAAAAACTTTTAGAAAAATTTCCTAAAAAAAATACAGTATCAGAATAAACATGAGGATTTAAATAAGTAAAACCAAGAGTTTTAATTATTACAGGACCTAGACCTTTGGTTTCATTTTTTTGATTTATTTCAAAATTTATATTTATATTTTTAAGTTTTTTCCAAATAAAATGAACTAAAAATAAAAATAGAAGAATATTTAAAATTAATTCAACTGAAGGCGAAAAAAAACTTTCAAAATAATGAAATAAGAATATTCCTAAAAAAATAAGAAGGAAATCTGAAAATGTACAAATTATACATACAATAAAAATAAATTGTTTTTTTAAACCTTGCTCAATTACAAATATATTTTGAGCACCAATAGCTAATATTAAGCTCAGTCCTGTAAAGAACCCCAAAATGAAAAAACTCATCGTAAATTATTGTTTTATAATTTTTTCTGGAATTATTCCCTGAGGTCTAAATCTCATAATCAAAAGAAGTCCAATACCAACAAGCAAAAATCTAAAATATGGAGCACTATTAATTAAATGAACTTTGATTTCATTTGTTTCAGGTAAATGAGCTGTAAATAAATTTATAAAGAACAAAGCAATTGGTGCTGCTTCTACCCATAAAAACCATACAACAAACCCGCCTAGAATTGCACCAAAGTTATTTCCTGTACCACCAACAATTACCATAACCCATATTACAAATGTATATCTCATTGGTCTATAACTGCCTGGGGTAAACAGGCCATCATTAGTTACCATCATAGCTCCAGCAATACCAACTATTGCTGATCCTAGAATAAATATAAATAAATGTTGTTTAACTACATTTTTACCCATTGCACTTGCAGCTTCTTCATTGTCTCTTATTGCTCTCATCATTCTACCCCAAGGTGAGTAAAGAGCTTTTTGTGTAATTATTAATAAAATTATAACTACAACTAGAAACATGCCTGCAAAGCATAGTTTTACATAAACAGATGATGCATCGATCACTAATTGATTTAAAATATCTTGTCTTTCCGACAATGAATTTGCTAGATCTAATTTTGCTGAGTGAAATTTTTCTACTAAATTTATAAACCAAGGAGAAGTTTGTAGGTCAATTTCATAAGGCGCTGGTCTTTTTAACCCAATAACGTTCTTTACACCTCTTGCCAACCAATCTTCATGTTTAATAATAGAAACAACAATTTCAGCTATCAATAACGTTGCAATAGCTAAATAATCTGCTCTTAATCCTAGAGCAACTTTCCCTACAATAAAAGCTAGCCCAGCAGCAAAAAGTCCTCCAACTATCCATGAGAATAAAACTGGTAACCCAAGTCCTCCCAGAAACCCTGTCTTTGCGGGATCAACAGCTTCTATTTGTTCAATCGCAGGTCCAGCAATTATTTTTATTAGAATTAATCCAACTAAAATTATCCCAGCTATTAAATAATTTCTTTTATTAGATTTTTGAATATTTTTTAAAACATACCTTGTAGAAAAAATCATTAATATGATTATTCCTAGGCAAGTCATCATATTTACTCCACCCACACTCCAAGCTTCTGGTACAGGAGCTACAGATACTAACACAACTGCCAAACCACCTAATGCAGTATACCCCATGATTCCAAAGTTTATTAAGCCAGCATAACCCCATTGAATATTTGCTCCCAGTGTCATTACTGCCGAAATCATACAATAATTAAAAATTGTTAATGCTATAGACCAAGACTGAAAGATGCCAACTAAAATAATTAAAAGCATCATTATTGAATACGCTATAATTATATTTAAATAATTCCTCATATGCGTTTTCCTTCAAATATACCTGATGGTCTAAATATCAAAACAATAACTAGTATAGAAAATGAAATCGCAAATTTATAATCAGTTGATAATAATTGCATCAATGAATTTGGTTCTAAAGACTCGGGCAAAATATAAACTAAAAATCTTTTATATGCATATGTCAAAAATATTTCAGCAAATGCTATAACATAACCACCGAAGAATGCTCCGTATGGATTTCCTATTCCACCTACTATCGCTGCAGCAAAAATGGGTAGCATGTTATTAAAATACACGAATGGTCTATAACTTTTATCTAAACCATAAAGAATTCCACCAATTGTTGCTAATATTCCTGCTATAATCCAGGTAATTAGAACTACTTTTTTTGGATCAATTCCTGAAAGAAGAGCTAAATCTTCATTATCTGAGTAAGCTCTCATGCTAGTTCCAGTTTTAGTTTTATTTAAAAACCAAAACATAATAGCAACAACAATTATAGTGACCACAATTGTTATCATTTGTGTAGATTTAATTGTTAAACCTTCTGCAAGACCTGTCATTTGCTTAAACTCAGTTGCTTTTAAAATAAATTTTTCACCATCTAAGAATCTTCGATCAGTAGGCCCAATTATAATTCTTATGATCGCCTGTGTTACAAACATTACACCAACGCTAACCATTGCAAGCATTACTGGTGGACTTTTCTTAATTCTGTAATATTTAAATACTGTCTGATCAATTATCAGCATGTACAAAATCATCATAAAAATTGCAAAAGGTATAGTGAGCAAAGCAGTTGGTAGAAAACCAAAGTTAATTCCGATTGATTGAAAGTAATAAGTCAAAAGTACTGCAAACATTGTACCAAATGACATCATGTCGCCGGTTGCAAAGTTAGCAAATCTTAAAATACCGTATATTAATGTTACAAAAATTGCTCCAAGTGCTAATTGAGAGCCATAAGTTAAGGCTGGAATAATTGTATAATTCAATAAAACTATTACTGCATTAATTAAATCCATACTAAGCTCCTAAGAAAGATCTCCTAACTTCTGGATCATTTAATAATTCCTTACCAGACCCCTCAAATTTATTTTCACCAGTTACAAGCACATATCCACGATCAGAAATACTTAAAGCCTGTTTTGCATTTTGTTCGACCATAATGATTGCTACTTTTGTATTTTTAACTCTGATAATGTGTTCAAATAATTCGTCCATGACTATAGGGGAAACACCTGCTGTAGGTTCATCCAACATAAGAACAGATGGTTTTATCATTAAAGCCCGTCCCAAAGCTACTTGTTGTCTTTGTCCACCTGATAATTGTCCAACAACTTGATCTTTTTTTTCTCTTAAGATTGGAAATAGATCATATATTTCTTCGATAACATTGTTTACATTATCCGTTCTTAAAAAAGCACCAACCTCTAAATTTTCTTTAACAGTAAGTTCTGCAAAAACATTTCTAGTTTGTGGTACAAATGATATTCCCTTTTTAACTCTTTCTTGAGGAGATAGTTTAGAAATATCTTCTCCATCGATTGATATTTTTCCTGATTTTAAATTTAATAATCCAAGCATTGCCTTCATAGCTGTAGACTTGCCAGCTCCATTTGGTCCAAGGATCGCAACTATCTCACCCCTATTAACATTAATAGTGCACGAGCTGATAATATCAGGACCATCACCGTATCCGCCTGTCATTTTATTTCCTTCAAAAAATGCCATTTACTTCTTTCTACCTAAATAACTATCTATAACTTTTTCGTTTTTTTTAACTTCATCTGAAGTTCCCTCAAAAAGAACAGAACCTTCAGACATTACAATGACTGGATCACACATTCTGCTTATAAAATCCATATCATGCTCAATCATACAAAAAGTATAGTTTTTTTCTTTGTTAAGTCTTAATATTGCTGTTCCTAAGTCTTTTAATAATGTTCTATTAACCCCTGCTCCAACTTCATCCAATAAAACAAGCTTTGCATCCACCATCATTGTTCTTCCAAGTTCTAGCAACTTTTTTTGCCCTCCGGATAAATTACCAGCACGTTCATTTGCTAGATGTTTAAGATTTAAAAATTCAGTTACTTCGTATGCTTTTGCTCTAATTATATCTTCCTCTTTTTTAATTAAATTTGGTTTTAAAAGGGCATTTATTAAAATTTCCCCTGTTTGATTACCTGGTACCATCATTAAATTTTCAAGGACAGTCATATTTGAAAACTCGTGAGCTATTTGAAAGGTTCTAAGTAAACCTTTTGAGAAAAGCTCATGAGATGGAACGTTTGTTATATCTTCTTTATTAAATAATACTTTTCCATCTGATGATTTGAGATTGCCAGCTATAAGATTAAATAGAGTGGTTTTGCCTGATCCATTCGGACCAATTATTCCTGTAATTGAACCTTCTTTTATTTTTAATGAGCAATTTGATACAGCTGCCAAACCACCAAAATATTTTGATAAGTTATCAATTTGCAGAATGTTTGAAGCTTGCTGCATATAAAATTATACTTTATTTAATCTTTTAAGAATACTATTTAGAGTTTTGTTAGTAGTTTTATAGAAACCAGCTTTTTTTAATTCATTTACACCTTGCTCATTTAATCCTTTTGGTGTTTGGGAGTCTTTGACAAGTATTTTTAAATCTCTGTTAGAATTAACTACAGCATCTTCAGAAAGTGCCAAAAAAAGAGATGTTATATATCTCTGAGCTTGGTCTTTTTGAATTCCCTTTTCATTTAACCATTCAGACATTGTTCTTAATAATTCATAAAAAGGTGCCATCATTCCAGATGTTGACCAAAAATTTTTAGATAATTTTTCATTTTTAATTTCAACAACTGTTCCTAGATGTTTAAAAAAGTTTATAACTTTTCTGTTTGGTGGAAAAATAGGAATTGGTCCTTTTTTAAGAGAGATTGGTGGTAAAGGAATTACTCTCGAAATATTTGCTTTTACTTTTACAGCTTTCTTAATATTTTGAAGATTCATTGTTGATATGAAACTTACAATTACCTGACTTTTTTTAAATTTTAGCTTATGTATAATTTGATTTGCAACAGTAGGTGTTACTGCTAGAAAAATCCAGTTACAGTCATTAACAATATCTTGATTATTTTTTGCAATATAAATTTTTTTGAAACTTTTTTTTAATTGTTTTGAAATTTTTTTATTTCTTTCGGATACAATAATTTTAGAATACTTGATTTTAGAATTACATATACCCGTCACTACTGCTGAAGTAATTTTGCCGGTTCCTATAAATCCAAGTTTCATTAGTGTATTTTCTACACTTAATTGTTAAAAAAGGAACCTCTTATTCTTAGTAATTCTCTTGATAAATTTTTATTTTCTTTAAAAGGTTTTCGACCATGTAGCCAAAAATAATTATTCGCTACAACAGCGCTACCAACTGGTAAAGATGTGATTATCTTATTTTTACTACCCTCAAGAGCATCAGATAATCTTTGTAAAAACAGTCCTTGATCCATATTTTTTGGTTCAGGAAATTGATCGATGTAAGAAATAATAGGTTTTCCATCTCTATCTTTTGAAAACACAGGGTGTTCAACTTTATAATCAATATTTTTACTTTTTGGAGATCCCCAAATAAAATTTTGCTGTCCAATTTTGTCATCTGAGAGATCAGACAAATGTTCCCAATCATCAAGATGTAGTAAAGCAGTCTCTCCACCAATCACATTCTCCTCCTCTAGCTTTGACATTAATATCCAATCAGTTATTTCTCGTACATATGTTCCATCAGTATGTAAATCCATATTTATATATGCCTTACGAAGATATGAGTCGCTATTATCTTCATGTTTAACGTGAAACCTTGCATAGTATTTTCCAGCCATTGAGTCGTGATTTGGATTTCCAATTAAATGAGTTATTGCAGTTGATAGTTTAACTAAAAATGTTTGATCTATCTTAGAAGAATTATTTTTTGGACCAATTATAAAACAACCAGTATCTCTATCTTTAATAATTTCGTTTAAAAAATTACTTAATTTATTAGATGCAGTTTCATCTAAACTTTTTGCAATAGTGAACCTTGTAAATGGTTTATATTCTAATGCTGTAATATTAAATTTTTTAAACGGAAATACTAATCGATCAATAATTTGATCCTCAATTTTTATATTTATTATCCTCTTAGATTTTTCATGAAAGAAAATTTCAAATCCATCTAATTTAAGAAGATTCTTCACGAATTTATTTATTACAAATACCTATAGACTCTGGTCCACAAATTTCTCCCATTGTCCAAGTAGCGCCAATTAAATTCGCACCATCGAAATTTGCATTTAAAATATTAGATGACGTAAAGTTTGCCTCCATTAAATTGGAATTCTGAAAATTTGCATCTATGAGAGTAGAACCTGTAAAATCTACTCTAGTTAAGTTAGCACTTGTAAAATTTGATTGCTCAAAATTTCCACCACCTAAATTTGACTCATATAAATTAGCTCTTATGAAAGACGACTCTGAAAAAGTTCCAAATGTTAAATCTGAATTCATCATTATACTTTTATCAAAATTTACTTGAATAAAACTAGCAAATGAGAGATTAGAGTTAGGTAGAAAGGTTCCTTGTAAATCCTGACCATCCGAAAATTTACATTTAGAATAGTCTACTCCATCAGCAATTGGATCATCACATCCAGCATTTGCATTACTAGAAAGAATTAGAAAAAATATAATAAAAAAAAATTTTTTCATACAGCAAAACTATTTAATGTGGCCAAAATTATAGCAGATAATATGGTTGGATAAACTAAATTTCTTTTAGTGACATAAAAAATTAATATTGATAATAAAATGACAATTATCCTTAAAATATAATGTACATCTGAAAGATCTCCAGATGGGAAAATTAACATTCTTGAGATTAAAGCTGCAAGAGTTGAATATGCTACACAATTAAACCATTTATAAATTTTAGATGTCTCTCCTATCTTTTCTGAAGTTAAAGCACCAAGAAATCTTGAAATATAAGTTGCAAGCGAAGTTACTAAAATTGCTAAAACAATATTAGCTGTCATAAACCTCTCCTATAAAGTAAGCAATTGAACCAGCTACCAACCCACCAAGTAAAACACTCCATTCTGGTGAAAAAAAATAAAAAATTGGACCTAAAAATGCGCCCAGGATAATGGCAGAAGAAAGTTGTATAGTTTTCATTACTCCTATCATTGCACACATAAAATAAATTGGATTTACTATTGCAAGTCCAATTATCATATCTTTACTTAAAAAGTCGGCAGCATAAAATCCTAATACTGTTGAAAAAATGGCAATTAGCCAAGTGGCTGTTCCTATACCAATCCAAAAATCTATTCTATATTTCCTATCAATTTCCTCATAATTACTTTTTAAAATTAACCACGACGAAACAGCTACAAAGTGACAAGATATATAATATTTCCATCTTGGTTGGCTATCATGTTTAAGTAATGGCATAATTGAAACTGTCATTGGAAATAGTCTAGAATTTACCAACCATACTGCTAAAAAAATATTTACAAGTGACGCTCCAATCAACATTGATTCCGCCATCACTAATGATCCTGGGAGTGCATAGGTTAAAAATGTTGAAAAAATACTTTCTTGTATATTAAACCCTAAATTTTTTAATAAGGCACCAATAGCAATGAAGCTAGCCCCTAATGCAATTGCTGGGCTATCAAATTTTTTTGAGCAGACTATTCCTTTGATAAAATATTTTAGGTTTATCATTAACCGCCTAAGAATAGACGGCCGACATCTGGATTATTTAAAAGATCATCTCCTTTACCTGCAATAGCTGTTTCTCCTGAAACTAAAACATAACCAATATCAGCAAACTCTAAACCTTTTTTGGCATTTTGCTCTACCAATATAATTGTTTTTTTCTCATTTTTTTGAAGATCATCTAAAATCTCAAAAACCATTTGAATGTATCTAGGCTCAAGCCCAATTGATGGTTCATCAACAAGCAAGATAGAAGGTTTCATAACTAAAGCTCGAGAAATTTCTAATAGTCGTCTTTCTCCTCCAGATAATACTTTTGCAGGTTGATTTCTTCTGTTTCTTAATCTTTCATATTTTTGAAGAACTCTTTCTGCTTCTTCAAAAGACTCCTCTGTTTTGTCTTTAATATATCCGCCCATTAGAAGATTTTCTTCTACAGTCATATCTGGAAAAACCGAATTATCCTGTAGAATATATGCTATCCCCTCGGACTTAAGTTTTTCTGCAGGGCTGAGATTAGTTATTTCTTTTCCATCAATTTCTATTTTTCCTGAAAAGATATTTGTAAAACCATATATTGAATGAAGTATAGTTGATTTTCCTGCACCATTAGGACCAATCAAACAGAGAGATTGTGCTTTACTTACAAACAAATCAAAATTGTGTAAAATTTCCATCTTACCATAACCAGCTGATAAACCCTTGATAGTTAAATGAACATTTTCTGACGATAGTTTTTTTAAATCCTCTGCTCCAGGAGCTTTACCAAGAACTTCATATTGATTTGCCATTATTGAGCTCCTAAATAAGCGTCAATAACACGCTTGTCATTTTTAATCTCTTCAGGTGTTCCATTTGCAAGCATTTTTCCATGTGCTAGACAAAAGATGCTTTCAGCCAATTGCATTATTACTCTCATATTATGTTCAATAACAAGTAGAGTAATTCCAAAATCTTGATTTACTTTTATCAATCTATCAATAATTCCATTTATTAATGTAGGGTTGATTCCTGCAGTCGGTTCGTCCAGTAATAACATCTCAGGCTCATTCATTAATGCCATTGCTAATTCTAATAATTTCTGCTGACCAAATGATAAATCTCCAGCTCTTAGTTTTCTTTTTTGATATAATCCAACAAAATTTAATAAATTTTCAGCTTTTTCTGTAAGATTTTGAGGTATCTGGGAAAATATAGAAACTAGACTTTCATCGCTTGCTTTATGACTTATAAGCATATTATCTACGCAATTCAATTTTCCATAAATTCTTGTTTGCTGGAAAGTTCTAAGCAAACCAAGTTTAGCTATTACTGGAACTGGTAATTCAGATACTTCTTTACCATTAAATTTAATTGACCCTTGATCTATAGGATATGTTCCAACTATAGAATTAAACAATGTAGTTTTTCCTGATCCATTTGGTCCAATTAAACCTACGATTTTTCCTTTTTCAACTGACATGGTTATGTCAACATTTGCTTTTACCCCACCAAATGACTTACTGACATTGTTAACCTCTAAAATACTCATTTAAGTGTAACCTGTGCTTTCCGATCTGCTTCATCTACAACTTCACCAAATCTCTCTGGATACTTTTCTCTTAACCAACCCATAATTCCCTCTGGGAAATAGATAACAATTACTACAATCAAAACTCCAAGAGCAACATACTGCCAACCCAAGAAGAAAGTCCAAAAACCTTCTTTAAAAATATGAAATAAAGTTGCACCAATCACTGGGCCCCATAAAGTTCCTTTTCCTCCAAGTATAGCCATCAAGACCATGAATACTCCCATTTCTCTTCCATCAAATGCAACATCAGTTGAGTCTATATATCCAACTAGTCCGCCCATGATACCTCCGGCCAATCCACAGAAAAATGCAGAGATCATCCAACCGATAATTTTATATTTCATTGTTTGAATACCCATTGCTTCAGCCTTATCTTCGTTATCTCTAATTGCATTAAGAACAAGTTTAAATCTTGTTGAATAAATTGCTTTAACTGCAAGAAACGTAAATACCAAAACTATAAAACTACAAAAGTAGAAAAACTCACCTCTTGCTTCTAACCTGTCAACATTAGGAAATGGTGGTGTTGTAAAACCTTGTCCTGCTCCAATGATTTCTATTCCACCAGAAATTTCTCCAGCTGCAACCCCTAAACCCAATGTGCAAATTGCAAAGTAATGTCCTCTTAAACCTAAAATTGAATAACCAATTAAACCAGCTATAATTGCTGGAACTACCGCTGCGACTGCCAAGCCTACTGCAAAACCTTGAAAGAATTGAGCAGGAGTATGAACAAAAGTTTTTTCTCCACCACCCTCAGTCCACTCTCCTAAAGGAAAAAACATTCCTACTTGAACTGAGGCGCATAAATACATTCCCAGTCCATAAAACAAAATATTTCCAAAAGTATTATAACCCATTTCACCACCTTGGACGTTCCAAGTGATAGCTAGAATTATTAATATACAAAGGATTGATAATTGAACTTTAAACGCTGGAAAAATAAAAGGTGCAGCAATACCAAATATTAAAATAGCACCATATAAAATAATATTCTTGTTCATTATTTTAGATATTCTCTTTTTCTTGAAAGCTTAAATCTTCTATAAACAAGTATTAAAACTAATAATAAAAATACTGATCCAATTCTAAATTCTGTTCCTAAAATATAATCTGCAAACTCTTCAAATACTCCTAGTCCCATTCCTGACATTGCAACACCAGGTAAATTTCCAAGTCCTGCAACAATTACAATCATAAAAGATCTTATTGTGTAAGGTAAGCCCATATAAGGGTGTATAGTAAATGTAATAGAAATAAGTGCTCCAGCTACTCCACAAAGAGCAGCATTTATTCCAAAAGTTGCTGCATAAACTTTTTCAGTGTCTACGCCTAATATTTTTGCAGCTCTAGCATTTTGGGCTGTAGCTCTAATAGCCCTTCCAAGCTTAGATTTTTTCATATAAATCACAAGCCCGATAGCAAACACAATACTTATAAATGCTGAAAAAATCTTAGAATTTGGCAATGTAACAGAGTTATCAAACAGCATTGTTGTACCATATCCTGAGTTTGCAAGGACGACATCTGCACCAAATGCAAAGTTCATCAATTGCATGAACAAGATGCTAATTCCAAAAGTTGCTAAAATCGAAATGAATAGATCTCTATCAACTACTTTATTAATTACTAATTTATAAATTACTACACCAACAAAATACATTATTATTGGTGAAACTATTACTCCCCAAGCGGGATGAATTCCATATAGATACATAAAGTATGCAATGTATCCTCCTAATATAACTAAATCACCTTGTGCAATATTAATTATATTCATTACTCCCCATTGGAGAGCCATTCCATAAGCGATTAACGCAAATAAAATTCCAAGTAACAAACCGTCTAACACGGCTTGTAGAGTTAACATCGGAACTTGGAAAATTAAAAAATCCATATTTTCTAAATGCTATATAAAAAAAAGCCCCCTATTGCTAGGGGGCTAACATTATTTTTAATTATCTTTCAGACCACTTAGGAATTGGGTGAATTAATTCTGCTGAAGCCCATTTCAATGGCGCTACAACTTTATTTTCACATTTTCCTGCGTCATCACACATTACTTGGAAAAGTACCATTGGTTTGTCAACGTTTTGACCACCCTCGGCAAACTTAATATTTCCATAGAATGTTTGCATATTAGTAGCTGCAAGAGCATCTCTTACTTTCTTTTGATCAAAAGTATTTGCTCTTTCAAATGCATCTTTGAATACTAATAAAGCAGCTGATGATTCTGCTGATTGATATGGCGGATCATAACCAAATAATTTCTCAAAGTCTGCAGCATATGTCATACCGTCTTTGAAGAAATCATCTTTGTAAGTTAATGTTTTATGCCACTGAGATGCACATAAAGCGTACTGTGAGTTTTTACCGTGTTGCTTAGATAATTTTGCAGCATCACAGTGTGTCATTGCTAACATTGGAACATCAACTTTCATTTCAGCGATCTGTCTGATTGCAGTGAGTGCACCTTTTGTATGACCTGATACAACTAGCACATCTGGCTTAACAGCTTTAACTTTTGCTAAAGTTGCAGCCATATCGTTTAGCTCTTTTGGTAGTTTGTCATCAATTATGATTTTAGATCCAGTTCTTTCTGCTGCATCTAGAATTCCTAATCTAACGTCTTGTGAGAATGCATCTTGCTCGAAAGCTTGAGCAATTCTAACACCTTTTCCACCATTTAGCGCTACGGCTGTTTCAATTGCAACATCTAAATATAAGTTTGCTGGCGCAAGCACTGCAAATAAATATTTATAACCTTTAGTAAATAAAGATCTTGATGCACCATTAGCTTCAACCATTGGAACACCATATTTCTCTGTTACAGGCGCAATTGCTTTTGTTAAACCTGAACTGTATGGCCCAAGCATAAACTCAACACCATCCTGTGAAATTAATCTTTCTGCAAGTTGTGCTGCTCTTTTTGGATTTGACTCATCATCATAATAGATAATATCAAACTTGTAAGTTTTTCCTCCAACTTTAACACCACCCATCTCATTAATTCTATCAACGGCCATATTATAACCGTTTTGAGTGTGAACTCCGTTAGATGAATATTTTCCAGTTAAAGAAATTGCGGCACCTAGGATAATTTTATCACCAACAACTTTTGCAAATGAAACAACTGAAGTTGAAAATAAAATTGCTATTGCAGAAACAAATGTAATTATAATGTTTTTAATTTTCATTTATCTCCTCTTATTAATTAATTAATTTAAACCTTATTAAACTAAGAATTTAGTTTTTTTTCAAGTAACAGTAGTATCGCATTAATGGTCAATATTGTTGCATAAATGCAATTATAAGAGCTATAACAATTAGGACGCACGCAGAAATTGTGTTTATGACCTTTGCTTTTGCTTTAACCCATGTAATCATTTTATTTGCTAAGACTGCATAACCAACCAAAGATAAAAAATCTAATATTACATAAGTTGTTATTAAAATTAAAAATTGTGCAACGTAATTTGAATTAAAATCAATGAATTGAGGAAAAATAAAAGGGAAGAACATCCAAGCTTTGGGACTTGTGCCCGCAACTAAAAAACCATCTTTAAAAAATGATAAATAACTTTTTTGTAAAGTTTCACTTGAGTTAATATCTTTAGGTTTAGATTTATAAATGTCGAATGCTAGGTAAAGTATATAAATTACACCAAACCATTTAAAAATATTTAATAAAGTTGGGTTTTCAGAGATAAAAGATCCAATTACAAAAATTACTAGACATGCTTGAATAATATTTGCAGTAACATCTCCTAGTGCAGTCCAAACACAATTTCTAACACCATAATTCATAGAATATGAAATGATTACAATTCTAGGAGTTCCAGGAGTAATAAACATGAATAGGATAATTTGAAGAAATAGAAAATAATTTAACGGAAGCATGATGGATAGCCCTAAAAAACCGGGAGCTAAAGATGGCTAGATAGGACTATCTAAAAATGATAATATCATAAGCATATAAATTTGCATTATTTATTTATTTCAAGATTGCTGGAATTTTATGAAAAAAAGTCACAGGCCCACAACCAGAGTTAAAAATCCTGAGCCAAAACCTGGTAGTCCAGACTGGGTCATTTGGGCAGCATGGGCAGATAGAATTACATTTGAAGATATAGAAAAAAAAACTGGAAAAACAGAATCTGACGTAATTAAGATTATGAGAAGAAGTTTAAAACCTTCCTCTTTTAGGCTTTGGAGAAAAAGAGTAAATTCACAAAGCATTAAACATAGAAAAAAGTTTGAATATTCAAGAAAACAAATAAGAGTTAAGATAAAGAAAAATGAAATTCATAACTGGTAAAATCAAGAAATATAATTATATCTAAAGTATGAAACATATAACAATGTATTCAGGACCAATGTGTGCATTCTGTGATGCTGCAAAAAGATTATTAAAAAGAAATAATCTTGAATATAAAATTATTGACGTATCTACAGGTCCAGAGATTAGAGACGAAATGATACAGAAAGCTAATGGGAGAAGAACAATTCCTCAAATTTTTTTTAACGATGAGCATATTGGCGGTTATCAAGAACTTAGAGATCTTGAAAAAAATGGTCAACTAGAAGCATCTTTAAAATAAATTAATTCCAATCAATTAATCCTAATTGTTTTTTTGCTAATTCACTTAAGTCATTTACTGTGACTCTACCTTTATAATCTACTTCATAATCTTCAGGAGCAAAATCAGGTGGACTTTTGCCTTCAATAAATTTTTTTGATTGTTTTTTTATATAATCAATATTTTTTTTACAATAAGGTGTTGCTCCAACATAAATAACATTTGAGTAATTTTTACCTTGATGTTTTTCCTCGACTGCATGTACTACATCTGGATGCCACCAAATAGTGTCTCCAGGATTCATTTTTGGAATTGAGATTAAACCTTCCAGTAATAAACTATGATATTTTTCATTTATCGATAAAGCTTTTCCTGCTTTTGATCCACATAATTCATTTTCAGGAACATCATCTAATAAAGCTCTTGTTAAAACGTATGACATTCCTTTTGCAATAGGAATTAATTGTAAAGTTCCATCATTTGGACCTTGTTCTGTTAAGGCAGTCCATCCTTGAAATGTTCTAAACACATGTGCTACCGCAGGAGATTCAAATTCAATTGTTTCATCTCTATATCTTGCATCATATGGATTAAAATTTTCGAAATTGTCTGAAAAAATATCATTGTATATTTTTTGATAAGCTTTATCAGTCCATCTTTCAATTGACCCAGCATCACAATGTGGAGATAAACCTAATGTATCATCCCCTGGTTCTCTTCTTCTCACTCGATCTGCGTAAACAAGTTCTCTATTTGGATCAAATACATTTTTACCCTCATAATTATAGTTCCAAAGATTATTTAACCATTTTTTAACAGTTTCCATTTCTTTAGAATGTCTAATTTCTGATTGAGCTTTAGACCAATACAATCCAAAAATTTGAGGTTTTCCTGATTTTAAGTCGCTAAAGTATTTGTCTATACCTATCTTTTTTTTTTGGTCTTCAAAATAATTATTTTCCAAGACATATTTATCTAAATCTTCATTTAATTCTGTCACCTTTTTTTTATCAAAAACGTTTCTTATGATTACACAGCCACGTTTGTATACTTTATCTTTAATTATCGTTTGATCCTTAATAGAAATATCTTCAAATTCTATTTCTGGAATAATTGAGTCTTTTGACTCTTTAATTATCGCAACTTCTTTTTGAATATATTTTTCAATTTTTTTAAAATTATTAACAAAGTTTTTTGATTTTTTTCTGAGCTTAATTTTTTCAGAAATAATCCTATTTTGTATTTCAATTAAATTCATAATTTGAAATCGATTATTTTGGTTTGAAAACTAGGCAAACCCCGTTATTACAATATCTTTTACCAGTTGGCTGTGGTCCATCATCAAAAATATGCCCGTGGTGACCGCCACATTTTTTACAGTGATATTCAGTCCTAGCATATCCAATATGATGATCAGTTTTAGTTTCAAATACATCAGGAAGAGACTCGTAAAATGAAGGCCATCCTGACCCACTTTCATACTTGGTATTAGAATCAAATAATTTTGTTTCGCAATTTGCACAATAATAACTACCCTCTCTCTTTTCAAAATTTAATTCGCTAGAACCAGGAGCCTCTGTTGCTTCTTCAAATAAAACTTTTTTTTGTTGATCTGATAAATTTGGGTTATTTTTCGTCATTTAAATATTTTGCACAATTTTTATGTAAACTTGCGTGCAATTCAATAAGTTTTTCAAAGTCTTTATTATAACCACCGCCTAAAACACCGCAAATAGGAATTCTTCTTTCAAAAAAGTTTCTGATAACCATTTTATCTCTTCTATTAATGCCAATATCAGTAATTTTTAACTTGCCTAATCTATCGTCTAAATGAATATCAACACCTGCAATATAAAATACAAAATCAAAATTAAAATCGTTCAAGAAAATTAAATTTTTTTTTAAAATATCCAAGTATTGCTCGTCTTCCATGTCTTGTTCAAGCTCAACATCTAAATCACTTTTTGATTTTATAGGAGGGTAATTTACTTTCGAGTGCATACTAAATGTAAAAACATTATTTTCATTTTTAAATATTTCTGCATTTCCATTTCCTTGGTGAACATCAAGATCTAGAATGAGAATTTTATTAGCTAGTCCTCTATTCAAAAGATATTTTGCAGCAACAGCTACATCATTAAATACACAAAATCCTGCTCCCTCATCATATATTGCATGGTGGCTTCCACCAGCTGTATTACAAGCTATTCCATAATTAATAGCCAATTTAGCAGCTAACACAGTTCCACCTGTTGCCACTAAAGATCTTCTCACGACACTATCAACTAAAGGAAAACCTATTTTTTTAACTAATGTTTCTTCTAATGTTTTATTTTTAATTTTTAAAATATACTCCTCAGAGTGAACCTCTTTAAGTGTATCAATTGAACATGGCTCAGGTTTATAAAATTTTTTAACTACTTTTTCTTTTTTAAGAAAATTTGCTAATTCACCAAACTTTTTAATTGGAAATTTATTATCATCACCAATCTTTGCTTCATAATCAGGATGATTTACAACTGGTAATTCCACTTTACTTTATTTCTCTTATAGGCTTACCGGCAACACAAGCTTCTAAATTTTCAATCATTTGTGTATAAAAAATAGAATAATTTTCTGCCGTTACATAGCCTAAGTGTGGAAGCAAAAGTGCATTAGGTACAAATCTTAGTTTGTGACCAGAGGGCAGAGGCTCTTTATCATAAACATCAATTCCTGCACCAGCGATTACATTAGTTGAAAGTGCTATAATCAAATCATCTTCATTTACAATCGGACCTCTTGAGGTATTAATCAAAAAAGCTGTTTTTTTCATTTTATCAAACTCAGCTATTTTAAAACAATCTTTATATCTTTCTCCTCCTTGTACATGAATTGATATGAAATCAGAATTTTGGATTATATCTTCTTTGCTTGAAGGCAAAACATCAAGCTCTTTACATTTATCTAGACTGAGGTTTTCACTCCATGCCATTACTTGCATACCAAACGCTTTTCCAATTTTGGCAACTTGAGATCCAACTTTTCCTAAACCAATAAGTCCAAGAATTTTTCCTTTTAACTCAACTCCCACTGTTGTCTGCCAATAGCCTTGATACATATTATCAACTTCCACTTTAATATTTCTTGCTAGTCCTAAAATTAAAGCCCATGTTAATTCACAGGTTGGATTTGAATTGATTTCTGTGCCTGTAACAATAATTTTAGCTTTTTTTGTTGCTTCAAGATCTATGGCTTTATTTCTCATTCCGCTTGTAGAAATGTATTTTAGTTTTTTTAAACTTTTAATAATATTTGAAGTAATTGACGTTCTTTCTCTCATAATAAGCAGAGCTTCAAATTCTTTTAATTTTTCTATGGCGTCGTCCTCATTTTCAAAAGGTTCACTGAAAATCTCAATATCAAATTTTGATGAAAGATTTTTTAAATCGATAAATTCTTGTGCGATATTTTGATAATCATCTAAAATAGCAACTTTAAGCATTTTGAGTTTTTTTATTCGAGATTGTAATACCAGCAATAATAAAAATTGCACCTAAGAAATGATAAAATAATATTTTCTCATTAAAAATTATCATAGCCATTATAGCGCCTAGTATGGGCATCAAATGTAAAAAAACTCCAGATCTATTTGCACCGATTAATTTTACGCCCTTTATCCAAAATAAAAATGAAATTAACCCAGGAAAAAAAACAACATAAAATAAAACTAAATAAAAAGAAGATTGTAATTTGATTGTGCTTCCTAAACTGTAGTCAATAAAATACATAGGAATTAAAAAAATCACTCCAAAAGTTATAACGACCTGTAATAGGGAAATTGGAGATAGATTAAATTCTTTTTTTTTTAAGAGAGTTGAATATAGTGACCAAGCAAACATGGCAATCAATGCAAAAATATCTCCCTTATTAAAAGATAAATTTAATAGATTATTTAAATTTGCTTTAGTTATTATAAATAAAACACCTGTAAGTGAGAGAATTACACCGGTTATTTGAAAGAAATTTGTTCTCTCAATTTTAAGTAAAAATGAAAATAATATTATCATAACCGGGACTGTAGATATCATTAGCACTCCAGTTATTACTTGGGTATGTCTCAAAGAATAAAAAAGTGCAGAATTAAATACACTCACAGCCAATATTCCTAAAATTGAAAATAAGAAAATATTATCCAATATAATTTTTTTCTTACTTAATAATTCCTTGTAAGTAAATGGGAGTAAAACTAACCAAGCTAAAAACCATCTATAAAAGTTTAATGATATTGGAGGTATATCAATAATACTTGCAGCTTTACCAACTATGAAATTACCAGCCCAAAATAAACAAGCTAGAACCAAGTATAGAGAGGCTAGATATATTGGACTAAGAGTTTTCATGAAAAGAATTAAGTAAATCTGTTCTATTATTTATAGCTTCTTTTATATTCTTTTCTTTGACGTGTCCAAATCCTCTTATTTGATCAGGTATTGATGCTATTTTGACAGCTGTTTCATAGTTTGATTTATTTATTTTTGATCCAATATCAACGATAGTTTGATTGTAATCTCTTATTAATTCTCTCTCTTTTTTTCTTTCATTTAAATAACCAAATGGATCAAATTTCGTACCTCTTAAAAATTTAAATTTTGAAATTAATTTAAATACATTAAACAACCATCCACCAAATTTAATCTTTAATAATTTACCATCTACTTTACTTTTTTTACTGAAGATTGGTGGAGCTAAATAAAAGTTGTAACTAAAGTTACCTTCAAAGTTTTTATTTATATCGTCTGAGAATTTTTTATTTGTCATTAATCTTGATACTTCATATTCATCTTTGTAAGCCATTAATTTAAAGTAATTTTTTAATACTGCTGTGGAAAATTGATTTCCATTTCCAACTTCTTTATCAACTTTTTTTGCATAACTCACCAAATCTTCATAATTTTGAGCATATTTTTTATTTTGATAGTCTTCTAAAAATTTAAACCTATTTTGATATTTCGCATCAAAACTTTCTAATATTTCAGGTTCATCTTTAACTATATTAATTACTTCTTCTTTTAAATTTTCATAATGTCTACCAAATCGGAAAGCATCAATATTATCTTTCACGCTAGCACCATTTAATTCAATTGCTTTTTCAATTGATGAAGCTGAAATTGGTATCAGGCCTGATTGATATGCAATTCCAACATTAAACATGTTCGATAGTATTGAATTACCTAAGATCTTAGATGTAATTTTATTTGATGATATAAATTTTATATTCTCTAATCCTGCTATATTAATTAAATTGTTTCGCATTTCCTCGAATGGTAAATAAAAATTTTTGTCACGCGTAAAATCTCCTGGCATTACTTCATCTGTATTAATTATTAGTTTTGAAATTTTTTTATCCAAAGTTTTTATTATTTCTAAATCATTTGATACAAGTAAATCAAATCCTAAAAGTAAGTTTGTATCCCCATAGGATAATCTGATCGCCCCAACATCCTCCGGTTTTTCAAAAATTCTTAAAAAGCTTTTAACAGCTCCGCCTTTTTGGGCTAGTCCAGTCATATCAAGAACACCAGATCCTCTACCATCTATTTGGGCAGCTGTTGCAAGCACTGCTCCAATAGTAACTACACCAGTTCCACCTATACCAGCAATCATTATTCCATAAGATTTATTTATTTCCGGTAGTATTGGCTCTTCGATTTTTGAATTTATTTTATTTATAAGGTTTTCATCATAATTTTTTTTAATTCTAATCTCTCCTTCAAGACTTACAAAGCTTGGACAAAATCCATCTACACATGTGTAATCTTTATTGCATGATGATTGATCAATTTGTCTTTTTCTTCCATACTCAGTTTCAACAGGAGCAATTGAAACACAATTTGATTGTACTCCGCAATCTCCACATCCTTCACATAGGTCCTTATTTATAAATATTTTTTTCTTAGGCTCTTCTAAAATACCTTTTTTTCTTCTTCTTCTTTTTTCAGCTGCACAAGTCTGATCATAAATTATGACAGTCGTTCCATTAATTTTGCTTAATTCAATTTGAACATCTATAATATTCTTTCTATCATAAACTTTTGAATTTTTGGCAAAGCCTCCAGTGTCACCATACTTTTTAATTTCATCTGTAATTATTGCTATTTCTTTAACTCCTTCAGCTTCAAGCTGTTTAGACATTTGGGCAACAGTTGTTAAGCCATCCAATGCTTGTCCTCCTGTTAGGGCGACAGCATCATTGTATAATATCTTAAATGTCATTTTAGTTTTTGCTGCAACTGCGTGTCTAATTGAGAGAATTCCAGAGTGAATATAAGTTCCATCTCCCATATTTTGAAAAACATGGTCTGTATTACTAAAAACTGACTCTCCTACCCAAGTAGCTCCCTCGGATCCCATTTGTGAAAAACCCTCGTTATCTCTTTCCATATGTTCGACCAGATAAGCACAACTAATACCCGTCATTGCTCTGCTTCCCTCAGGAATTCTAGTTGAGGTATTATGAGGGCAACCTGAACAAAAATGTGGGACTCTTTTTAAGGAAATATTTGAATTAGTTGTTTCAGTGAAAGATTTCAATTGCTTTGAAAAATTATTCACATCCTTAGGTAATTTTAGATATTTTATTGTTTCATAAATTTTTAAGCCAATCTCTCCCGGGTCTAAAGCTCCAGACGAAACAAACAGATCGTTATTATTCTCATCTTTTTTTCCGATTACTTTTACTTTTAGGTTTTTATTAAATAAAATTTCTTTTACTTGTGTCTCTATAATTGATCTTTTTTCCTCAACTACAATGATCTTATCTAAATTTTCTGCAAAATTTTCAATTATTGTTTCTTCTAATGGCCAAGGCATAGCAATTTTAAGAAATTTAATTCCTATGTTATTTGCAATTTCTTTATTTATTCCAATTTTTTCAAGTCCAAGCTTAGTATCTAAGAAAGATTTTCCTGTACTAATTATTCCAATTCTAGCTTGTTCCGAGTCAAAAATTAATTTATTTAAATTGTTTAATTTACAATATTCTTTTACGTATTTTAATTTATGGTGATGTAAACGATATTCTTTTTCTTGAGCTGTATCTTTCAATCTGATATTTAATCCTTCAGATGGATAATTTTCATTAGAAATATCTTTAAGAAAAACTCTGCTTTCATCTAAATCTACTGTTGCGCCTGAACTGACATTGTCATGAACACATTTAATACCAACCCAACAACCACTTTTTCTAGATAATTCAATTCCTATGATCCCATAATCTAATATTTCTTGAACACCACTTGGGTTTAAAAAAGGTATCATTGCATCGATCATCGCAAATTCGCTTTGGTGTGAAGTTGTAGATGACTCGCATATGTGATCATCTCCCATAAGAGCGATAACACCACCAAACTTCGAGGTTCCTGCTAAGTTTACATGCTTTAAAGCATCTCCTGCTCTATCAACTCCTGGTCCTTTACCATACCAAATGCCAAATACACCATCATATTTATCTTTTTTTCTTAGATTAACTTGTTGTGTACCCCATAAGGAAGTTGCTGCGAGTTCCTCATTAATTCCAGGTTGAAAGAAAATATTATTTTCATTTAAATATTTTTTATTTTTTATAATTTGTTGATCATACCCACCAAGGGGTGAGCCTCTGTAACCAGAAATATAGCACGCAGTGTTCAGATTCTTTTTTTTATCTCTTCTAGCTTGAACGATAGGAACTCTAACTAATGCTTGGGCACCAGTTAAAAATCTAGTACCTTCACCCAATTTATATTTATCCTCAAGTTTAATATCCACACTATATAACTTTACTATGCAAATCTGACTGAACTATATGGTTTTAAATCCATATTAGTATTTTCATTTGCAATCATCCCTGAAACTATTTTTCCAGATATTGCACCTAAAGTCCATCCTAAATGGTGATGGCCAAATGAATAATATACATTTTCATAATTTTTAGATGGCCCAATTACTGGCAAAAAATCTGGTAAAGTAGGCCTAAAACCTAGCCACTCATCTTTATGTTCTGGTAATCCATCTAGCATTTCTTTTGCATTTAAAATTAAATTTTTAATTCTATTTTTTGAAAGTGTATTTTCTAAACCACCAAACTCAACTGTGCCAACTACTCTTAATCCTTGGTCCATTGGAGACATTCCGAAGCCTCTATTTGAATTCACGACTGGTCTAGAAATTAAATGATCAAAATCTTTGAAATGAACATGATATCCTCTCTCAGTATCAAGAGGAATTTTTTCATGTAATTTATCTGTAAGTCTTTTTGAAAATGCTCCACAAGCTATTACTAATTTATCAAATACAAATCTTTGCGTTTCAGATCTTAACACTGGTTTACCTTCATCAAAATTAACATTTTGAATATTTAGTTTAAGAAATTTTCCACCTTTTTTTACAAAATTTTCAAATAATTTTACTAGAATTTTTTTTGGATTTCTTGCATGTCTTGCGTAATCATAAAATACTCCACCTGAGTAAATAGGTTTTAAGTTTGGTTCTAAATCATGTATTTCTTTCTTATTTACAATTTTTTGTTTTACGCCTAGTTCATCTCTAATTTTGATTTCTAACTCTCTACTTTTTAAGTTTTTTTCATTCCAAATATAAAGTATTCCATTGCTTTCTACCAAACCTTCTAGATCTATTTCATCAAATAATTCATCATAGGCAATTAATGATTGGTCTAAAATTTGATGCATATATTTTGCAGTATGCATCATTTTATCTTTTGTACAGTTAACCACGAATCTTGAAAACCACGGGATCATTTTTGGTACATAATTCCATTTTAAAGCAAGGGGTCCTCTTGAACTCATTAACATTGCTGGCACATCAGATAAAATGTCTGGTCTGTTTAATGGAACTGAAGCGTAAGGTGAGAAGTGTCCTGCATTTCCATAAGATGCAGCATTACCAGGTTGATCTCTGTCAAATAGTATTACTTGGTACCCTTTTTTTTGAAGAAAGAGAGCATTGCAAACTCCTTGAATGCCTGCGCCAACGACTCCAATTTTTAAATTTTTTTCAGGCATATTAGAAATATAGATGGAGTTATATTTAATTATATATGATATTTGATCGCGGCTGATATAATAATATGTAATAAGTTTAATTTGATACTATTTCCTGGCTGTAAATTTTACAACTCATAACAATGCTTAACCCAATCATAATAGATAGCATTGATGAACCTCCATAAGACATAATTGGTAAAGGCGCGCCTACAATTGGAAGTAAGCCTACAACCATAGCTATATTAACGAATACATATAAGAAAAGAGCTGATGAAAAGCCAAAACAGTAAAGTTTTGCAAAAAAACTTCTGCAATAAAATCCTATTTTGATAATTCTGTAAATCAATAAAGCATATAAAAATATAAGCAATATAGACCCAAGAAATCCAAATTCCTCTGAGAAAAGGGTGAATATGAAATCTGTGTGCTTTTCAGGCAAAAACTCTAGATAACTTTGAGTACCTTTTAAAAATCCTTTTCCATAGATCCCGCCGGATCCTATGGCTATCTTAGATTGAATAATCTGATAACCTGCACCCAAAGGATCTCTTTCAGGATTGAAAAAAGTCAAAATTCTTGATTTCTGATATGGTTTTAAAATTGAAATTATAAATGGCATAGAGACAAGAGCTATTAGTCCTGAATAAATAAAATATTTAATATTTAAACCAGCCAACCAAATAATGGCTATTCCGCTTCCTGCTATTAAAATAGCTGTTCCCAAATCAGGTTGAGTAATGACTAAATAACAAGGTATTAACAAAAGTATTATAGGTTGCAGCAAATATTTATAACTTTCGATATCTGCAGTTTGTATCCTATGGTAATATCTTGCAAAACTGACAATAACTGCAATTTTCATGAGCTCAGATGGTTGAAGATTAAATACAACTAAATTTATCCAACGTTTAGAACCTGAAGCTGAAATTCCAAAAAAAATAACTGACAATAAAAGTAAAAGCCCTAATAAATAAAATGAATATGCCTGCCTATACCAAGTTGAAACTCTTACAAATGACAAAGCTAAGAATAATAAAAAAAAAGCAACTAATCTTATTAAATGGTTTTTTGTATAAAAAGAAAATTCTCCACTTTCTGTTGAATAAATTGAAAAAACACTAATAGCTCCAATTAATAAAACTAATAAAATTATAAAATAATCAACAGATTTTAGTTTGTCAAAAAAAGAGTAATTTGAGGAATTTAAAGACGAGGATATCATTAGATACTCTTAATTTCCTTTCTTTTGATTTCTCTATCTTTGTCTCTATCAATTATTTTTTTTATCAACTTGTTAGCCAAAGGTGCTGCGGATTTACTTCCAGATCCACCATGTTCAACTAAAACACTTATTGCATATTTTGGTTTATCATAAGGGGCAAATGCTATGAATAATGCATGATCTCTATTTTTGTACTCAATTTCAGATGTATCTAAATCTAGTTCTCTGTCCTTTTCTGTAATTCTTCTTACCTGGGAGGTTCCTGTTTTTCCAGCATATCTGTATTTTTTATCTTTATGTCTTGATCTGAATGATGTTCCAAATTGCTCATTTGTTGATCCATACATTGCATCAAGAACAATTTTTATATTTTTAGAATTTTTATATAATTTTTCATAAAGATTTATATCTCTT
Source organism: uncultured Pelagibacteraceae bacterium (assembly GCA_902549785.1). Next base: position 1,084 of record CACCWT010000001.1, on the reverse strand, counting down.
TCTTGTAATATATTTGCTTCAATAGGTTTATTTTTCTCAGATTGTATCTTTGATAAAATTTCTTCATAATTAAAATTATTATTATAAATTATGTTTGGTTTTATTTTAAATCCACCATTTGCTAATTGAGCGGTCATCAAACAAAGCTGCAAAGGGGTTGTTTGTATATAACCTTGGCCTATTCCTGTTATTACAGTCTCTCCAAGATACCAAGATTGTTCAAGAACTTGTTTTTTCCATTTTGTCGACGGGACAAGTCCCTTTTTTTCCTCTGGGAATATATTTTCTAATACTTTTGAGCCAAGGCCATATCTTTTTGCTATAATTGATAATTTATCAACTCCAAGCAATCTTGCTACTTCATAGAAATAAATATCACATGATTGCTTAATTGCATTTCTTAAACTCATTATTCCATGTCCATCTTTTTTCCAACAATGATATTTTTGTCCATATAATTCGTAAGGATGGTCATGTCCCTTACATTTAACTTTTAGTTTTGGATTTATAATGCCATATTCTAAAGCCGCGAGAGCTACTAAAGGTTTTATAGTAGATCCTGGAGAGTATAAGCCTGCTATTGATTTATTAACCAAAGGTCTTAGTTTGTTGTTTTTAATTGCATTCCAATCTTTTTTGTTAATGCCATATGTAAATTTGTTTGGATCATAAGTCGGCGACGATGCAAGTGCAATTATTTCACCACTGAAAATATCCATAGCACAAATAGAGCCTGCTTTATTATGAAGAAGTTTTTGTGCAAGTCTTTGAACCTCTATATCAATAGTTGTTCTAAGGTTTTCTCCTTGTGTTTCCTTTTTATAACTGATTTCTCTAATTTTTTTTCCCGAGGAGTTTACTTCAAATCTTTTTATACCATAATTTCCAATTAATATTTGGTCGGTTGAATTTTCAATCCCAATTTTTCCAACTTTTAAGCCAGGAACAAAATTTTGCTCAATTTTTTTATTCTTCGTGATATCATCTGCGCTAGCTTCACCGACGTAACCAATTATATGAACTAGATCATTTGAATAAGGGTAATATCTAGAAGTAGATAAAACCGGTTTAGCTCCCTCAATTT